>DASCNA010000193.1:0-3640 GCA_036011305.1 Victivallales bacterium | reverse complement strand
ATATTATTATATATTAACGTAAATGATCTGCCAACTTCTTACTAATTGTGATTTTTCAAATAATACTTTTTCAGAGTATCTTTTATAGGATCAAAATTATTATTACAAAAGCCTAAAGGGTTATGTCTTCGCCAACCTTCTGCGTATTCAAACTTTTCAGATAATATGCCAATTTCTTTTGAATATTCTTGCATTATTTCCACATAGGCATCCATCCCCTGAGTTTGATCAAGAAATTCTTTTTGACTCTTGTGCTCTGCAAGCATTTTTATTTTCTCGTCAATCACAGCTGTTATATCTATAAAGAAACCCGGTTTAACTAGTCGATTTAAACCATCCCTGTTGCCGTGGGGCTGTGCATGATATACTGCCAGCTGATTAGATATAGGAGATCTATTCGGTATAACTTTATAATTATTCATATCTCTGCAGAATGCAGCAGTGACTGCTATACGACAAGTATTCATATGATCCTCCATATAATCTTCCGGAGAAGGAATAAGTAGTATATCAGGAGCAGCTTCTCTTATGATAGATCCTAATTTTGAAATTAGTTTTTTAGAATACATAATCTCAATATCATCTGTTAAAGGAGGATGAAATACAGCATCAAGATTTTTGGCAGAATTTTTAGCTTCCTGTAAACGAAGTTCAGCTGTTTTTTCAGGATTATAAACATTTGATCCAAGAGATCCTTTACTCATATTCATGTAATGAATACAACAGCCTGCATTTTTTAAAAGCAGTAACGTACCTGCAAAATTAAACTCAATATCATCTGGATGAGCAGCTATGGCAAAGACCTTCATATTACATTCTCCTTCTTGATAAATTCTATGAATCCAAAAATTTAATCCATCAGTAAACACATAATATCATTTGACTATCACTAAAAGAAGAGTATTTTTTCAAACTCTTTCAGGAATAATCATATGAGATAGTTAAACTGCATTTTTATGTTATAAGCAACTTGCTGAACTGTCTTCGTGATCTATCCTTTTTTCAACTAACCAAGGGAAAAAATATGTATAACCAGGATGTAGAATTTTACTGCATGGAAAAAAAATCGTCTATAGTAATACCTATAAGCGAGTGTTATAAAACCAAACAAGTTAATAAAAGAACGACCATTTATAATGTTAAATCAATCGATGATAGTGGAAATTGTTTAATAAAAAAGATTTGTAAAAACGATTATGAATCTCTTGCATGCAGAAATGTAGAATATTAATTCTAATCTATAGTTACACAAAATTATATAATAATTAAATATATAAAAGTTCCTATTATTTTAAATAATGGGAACTTTTTTATATCAGTTCCTTAATTTTTTCTATTAATTGACGTATGTTTTCCATATCTGAATCAGGATTAGTAATAACTAACCGTAGATATCGTACTTTCTTAAATAATGTTGAAGATACATAATAATTCCCTTCTCTAATTAATTCATCTCTTATATTTAACTGTAGCTGATCACTTCCATCAACACGAAAGCAGAGAATATTATTTTGCGGTTTTACTGCACATTTAAATCCAGGCATTGTTTTTATGTACTCATATGCATCATAAGTTAACTGTATTTGTCTATCAATATATTTTGATAAACCATCTTCTCCCATAGCACCTAAAACCATAAAGAGTTTAAGGCCTAACCCACTGCTACTGCACTCTATAGTACGATTAGCGAAATCTACACCAGGCTGTTCTTTATTATGAAAAAGATAACTGGCCTCCTGCTTAAATGCATGATCAATATACATATGATTTTTAAATAACAATGCAGTACACAAACTTGGTGTTCTCAATAGCTTGTGAGCATCCCAAGTAACAGAATCTGCTCTTGAGATTCCATTTAACAAATATCTATATTTGTCAGATAGAAGCACGCTGGCTCCATGTGCTCCATCAACATGAAACCACAGATTCTTATCATTACAGAAAATGCCTATTTCTTCCAGTGAATCATATCTGCCTACAGCTGTACAGCCTCCATTTGCAACTAAAGCTATTGGTATTTTATTATCTTTAATTACTCTATTATAAGTTTCATCTATTCTGTCAGGAATTATTGATCCATTAGAATTAGAGTCCAAATAATATATTGAATTTTGTCCAATGCCGATAATACCTGCTGCCCTTTCAATAGAATAATGAATGCTGTGAGAAGTAAGTATTGCAAGATTATCAGGATTACCAGATTCCCAAACTCCAGGTATCGTCTTTGTTCTTGCTGCAATTAATGCAGTAAGATTTGCTAAAGATCCACCATGTGTAAATATACCACCTCCAAATTTTCCAAAATTATCCTTAACATTCAAATCTGTTGGAGCTTCACACCATCCTATTTTCTTTAGGAACCAGTTTATGAGAAAATAATCAATACTGGTTGATCCTGGCCCCAGTTCATATATAGCCTTAATGTTATTTGTAAAACCATCAGCCAATGATGCTAAAGCTCCAGAATAATGTGGCACTGCTATCTGATGAGCTAAGAAATTCTGACTATGTAATCTTGTTGTTACTTCAAGATATTTCTCCATAAAAATTGATAATTTATCACCTGTCAAATTACCTTTTTTAATATAATAGGCTAAATCCAGTTTGTTTATTATTTCCTTTAAAGGCAACTGATTGATTGTTGTTTTTTCGCCAGATACGGATTCTTCATAATACCTTTCAAGTGCATTCCCGACAATATCTAAATCAGATTTAAAAAACATATGTTCTCCTTCATCCATTAAATAATTATTTAATAGAAATAGTTTTACTTACATTTTCAGCTTTCAATGTATTTTTAGGTAAAGTGATGGTAAGTAAGCCCTCACTGTAATCCGAAGTGATTTTATTTATATCAGTATCATCAGGCATTTGAATTTTCTGGTCAAAACTTGTTGTGAGTTCCAGTTTATTAGATATATCATCAAGCATACTAATATTACTCTTACCCGAAACGGTCATAATATTACCATTTATATCTATATGTATATCTTTTTTCGCCATTCCCGGAGTTATGAATTGAAGAATATCTTCATTAGTTCTTTTTAATAATCTAATTTTAGGAAATCTTATCATATGTTCAACGTGCTTGCCCTCAGTTGGAGGGCCATGGATATTCTTGAAAAACGGATCTGAGAAATCATTTTGAACCTCTTTTTCAAAAGCTGAAAGCTGTTTTTTATCGTATTGTATAGCAAATATTTCTGTGGCTAATATAAATAACCCAATACCCAAAACTGAATAAACAATAACTTTTTTAAGCATATAGAAACTCCAAAACATTTTTCAATTTTTCAAGGCAATTATTAAAATAAAGAAAAATAAATCTTTTTAATTGATATGTTTATAAATTTAAAGACAATATTTCGTACATTTTTCTAGAAGCTTAAACTATTTATTTTCTTTATCTTTTTTCTTATCTTTTAAACTCTGAATAACAGCTTTATAAACTTTATAGTTCGTTTTATGGACAGGCTCACCAGTTTTGCTGTATTTTTCAATAGATTTTTTATATAGCTTTTCCAAGTGTTCCTTCATGTTAGGTTTAATTTCCAGCTTAATTTTAAGAGTTGCCATTATTTTTCCTTATAATATTGATCAGGTTTTATTTTAATTTTATACTATAATTATAATAAAAAAA
>DASCNA010000192.1:0-38221 GCA_036011305.1 Victivallales bacterium | reverse complement strand
TATACTAATCATTATATAGCAGTTAAATTCTATGTCAACTTTTTTTCTATTTGAACATCAATAGTGAAATTTCATCTAATTTGTAACCATTCTAATAATAGAAAATTGCTACATGTCCATTAATGGTATTTTTCAGTTTTCAAATTCTTCATAATTAGCAGCTGCGCGAAAGGTATTACATTTACTTCTAATTATGTTCAAATGATTTTATATTAAGAAAACTTCGAGTTATATTTATTAAGTAAAATTTATAAAATAGATATCTGAATTACGATTCTAACGGGGGAGATAGAACAAGATGGAAGATATGACAGTTGGAAGTATCAGGAGACATATTATTGTTTTCTCATTTCCACTGCTAATAGCAAATTTGTTACAGCTTGCCAACTTATTTGTAAATAGAGTCTGGGCTGGAAAATTTTTAGGAGAAGATGCAATCAGTGCTATTACTGTAAGCATGGTTGTACTATACATAATGTTTTCACTGGCCATCGGACTTACAATTGGTTCTAGCACGGTAATTGCACAATATTTTGGTTCTAAGCAGGAAAAAAAAGTAGGAAAAGCAGTAGCTCTGTCATTTATAATTATCATGGTAATAGCGGCTATAATGACTTTCATATGCATATTCTTCTCAGGTCCTCTCCTAAAATTAATGGATACTCCTTACGGAATTTTTATTGAAGCCAAAAACTATTTAATTATTTCTGCTCTAGGACTTATTTTTTTATTTGGTCAAGTACTGATAGGATTTATCTTCAGAGCAATAGGAGATTCTATTACACCATTGATTTTTTCAAGTATCAGTGTTGTTGTCAATATTATTTTGGATCCTTTTATAATGCTTGGAATTTATCCATTTCCAAGGCTCGAAGTAACAGGTGCGGCTATCGCTTTAGTTATTTCTCAGGCTGTTGCATTCTTTTTTGCTATCTATTTCTTACAGAAAAAAGGAGGAATAGTTTCTCTCAGAAAAAAAAACTTTGTTTATAATAAAGAAATTATTAAAAATATTCTCAAACTTGGTGTTCCTACCGGAATAGAAAATATTGCTATCAGTACAGGTATAGGTATCTCTCAATTTTTCATTGACTCGTTTGGAACTTCTGCAGTTGCCTCGTGGGCTGCTGTTTCTGTTATGATTAATATATTACTTTACATTTCGTGGTCAATATCAGCAGGTGTTTCTGTTATAGCCGGACAAAATATGGGAGCTAAAAATATTGAAAGAGTAAAGGAAACCCTGAAAGAAGGTCTTAAAATCTGCATTCTATTTGCAATAGTAATTACTCTAATTTCTTTATTAATTCCACAGTATTATCTTCTTATTTTTTTGCAACACAGCAATACTGAAGCTATTAATATTGGCATTTACGGTTCAAGAGTTCTTGCCATCCCTTACATTTTCCTAACTATGTTAATGATTTACGGAAGTCTTTTCAATGGGGTAGGAGATAATATTTCAGCGATGATAATCACTATTATAGGAATATGGGTTTTTAGAATACCGCTTCTTGCACTATCAAGCAGAATTTATGGAATTCATGGATTGTGGATAGGTCTTGGATTAAGTTATGTATTATCAGGAGCTGTTGCATACTTCTACTATAAAACTGGCAGGTGGAAGAAAAAAGGAATAATTAAGTAAAAGTTTTAAATGTTGATCTTTAACCTATAAGAAATCCTTTTCTCATTAGAATCTTTTGGCAAAGTCTTAATATTGCAGAGACTTTGCCATTCGCTTTCTTATTCAGATTTTTTGCTGCATACTCTTACTCTTGTGCAAATTGCAGTAATTGTAACCACTATACCGGCAATTATAGGAAATACAGGCCATAAGCGTTCTATGCAGTATGAAGGATTGTAAAAGTACTGAGCAAGGAATATTAAACCTATAGCTATAGCACATAGTCCTAAAGTTATTAAAATTGCTTTAACATAGCAGTTAATCATTTTAGCTTTTTCAATGTTCATAATTTTCACCTAATTTTATATTATTAACGGTTTATGTAAATAAATAACGTTAAAAGTACATGCAAGTATTTGAAAATCAATAGCATTAAAAACTTAACTTACGATAATAAATCAATAATGGTATCTAGATTTGACTCTTTATTTCTTTTGAATCATATTTGGTGTAACTGTAGAATGAATTTGTTTGACAAAATTATCTTTGCCATTCATGTCCTGAAGCAATTTTATCTGATTATCATAGTTTCTTTTTATCCTATCTGCATTATCCAGCATTATCTCTTTATGTTTTCCATAATTATTTAATTCTCTTTGTGCAGATAACAATTGTTTTTGTAATTGATTTATCAGCTTCTCTTTCTCAGATAATAATGTACCGAAACGGGTTTCTAGCAATTTTATTGAATTTATGTAATGTTTTTTCTGAGCAATTAGTTTTTTAGCATAATTATTTTTTAACTCTTCATTATATTTATTAAATGAAACAAAGACGATTATGCCTAGAATAATAATAAATAAAACAAATCCTATCGATATCCAGAGAGGTAAATAATATTTCTTATCCATTTATTTAATCCTTGTGTAATCAGGTAATGTCAAGTATTTGATATAACCATTATGGTGTAAAAGTAGAGTTATATTAATATCCAATCATCTTACCAACCTGCCATTCACTTACCCTAACAATATTTGGCCATATAATTTACCAAGTTATTCAGTCTGCTAAATCTGTCCATTCAGTTTTGCCCATAAAAGACCTAAATACTCATGCACGGCAAAATCACTTTTCTGCAGATTCCTGGCACTTGGCAATTCAAAAGGTAAACCTAATTTTATTTTTAATTCATTAACTAAATATCCGGCAGGAGCGGGAACAGGGTGAAGTCCCTGCCTGACAAACAGATTTAATGCTCTTCTCATATGATATGCAGATGTAACTAAAATAAACCTGTTATTTCCAACTATATCTCTAATATTTTTAGCTTCATCCTTAGTATCCATAGATTTTGTAGATGTAATAATATCTACCTTATCAACACCCAATTTCTGAGCAAATTTAGCTAATGTAAGCGATTGCGGCGGCACACCTTCTTTAAAGCTTCCTCCTGTAAAAACAATCTTACTACCCGGATGTGTTCTATAAAGTATCACACCTTCAGCGACTCTTGCCAGAGAAGAAACAGATGGCTGAGTATGTGTATAGATATTATGATTGTTTATTACACCGCCATTTAAAACTACAATATATTTGATGGAAGTATCAGGTTGGTTGAATGCAGAATAACTATTTTCTAATTTACCAATCAGTAGATTAGGGATACCGGAGTAGCTGAAAACTAACAATATTATCGTTCCTAAGGTAACAATTACTTTTCCGGTTTTCTGTTTTCTTGTCAACCAGAGAAAGAGAAGTCCAATTACAATAATTATTAAACCTGCCGGTAGAGGCATTAAGAATGCAGATATTATTTTTTTAAATATAAACATAATTATTTATCACTGATTTTAGGATTTATAATTTTAAAGAATAGAATATAATTATAGCTAATTCTTTGACGGTTCCAAGTGCATAATCTCATCACTATAAAAAGAATTATTTTCATAATTACATTTTTATAAATATGCCTAATCGGATATACATCAATAACGGAAATCGAAGGATTCACCTGAACAAGTTATCTATAAACATCCCAGTCGTCTGCAGCATAATAATCCTACACCAGATTGAAGAATCATCAGGGCTACATTTACGATAATATTTGAAGTACCATATCTCACTAACTCATTGCTAGACTTAGCACTTGCAAAAACATAGAAATATTTATTCTCTGACTTGATTTATTTCACTTAACATCAAAATTAATATCTATTCATTAAATAAATAAAAGTGGGGACTTAAATTATTATGAAAAAAGGGATCGCTCTGTATTTTTGTTTTGTCTTATTATTGTTAAGCAGTTCAGCTTTATACGCAAACCAGAATAGTATAAAATCAGAAAAGCAATACTCAAACAGCTTACATAACGTGAAAGCCAATTTTGACAAGATAAATTCAAAAATTAGTTTTTATGACACTCAGATATTAAACATTCATTCTAAACTATTAAAAGAACTTAATCAAAGTAATAAGAACTTAAAATCTATAGGAATAAATATATCTAAAGATAATGTTCCAGAAGCAGCACAGATACTAAAAAGCCAACAGCGTATCAGTAAATACTATGATTCACAATTAAAAATAATCCAATATTCTTAATTTTGAGCATTTTAACTTTGAAAACATTATATACATAATTCCAACAATGGCTTAAACTTTTCTATACGTAACTTTAATATCTTATTTCATAGTTATAATACGAAATGAATACTACATCCAATGTAAAGAAAAGTATAATTGAACTCAATATATCTCTTATTATAATGGGAATAACTACACTTTTTCCTAAGATAATTGACTTACCAGCCATTTTCATAATATTAGGCAGATCAATAATTGCATCAGTTTCTATATTCATTTTTCTTAAGTTATATAAAGCAGACTTATTGATTCAAAAAAGACATATTCCTGGGATTATATTTCTTGGTATATTACTTGCCTTACACTGGATTACTCTTTTTGAATCTATTCAGGTTTCAAGTGTAACAATTGGAATTATATCTTTTTTCTCATACCACATAATGACGGTTTTTATAGAACCTTTTTTCACAAAATCAAAACTAACTATACATGACATATTTCTAGGTATACTGGTAATAGTCGGTATAGTACTTGTTTTACCAGAATTTAATATTAACCATCATTTAACACAAGGGGTTATCTTGGGGTTATTTTCTGCTCTTTTTTATACATTCAGAAACATTCTTGCAAAAAAATATCTCAGAAGTTACAATGGTACTCACCTTATGCTTTTACAGGTTATCATAGTTTCAATTGCACTTCTACCATCGCTTTATTTTGGAACTCATCTCATAGTAAATAATATTCAACTAAACGATATTGTTAAATTAATAATATTGGGTATGTTTTTTACGGCACTTCCTCATTGTTTATACATGTCAAGCCTGAAGTTTTTAAAAGCCAAAACAGTAGGTATAATGTCAATAATCCAACCACTGTATTGCATTATTTTCGCAATAATTTTTCTTGGAGAAATTCCAACAGCAAAAATAATTATGGGCGGTGTAATTATTTTATTCACTGTATTATCTGAAACTTTACGCTCTCTATCGCAATCAGTTAAAACTAAAAGCGTTTAAAATTACTGCACTGGGTAATCTATAATTTTTAAAGAGCTATAATTAGACTTAAATATATCTATATATTTTTTACTGATTGAAATTTGATTAAAGTACATTGAAGGCTACTTTAATTTTTTTTTATTGCTTTGGATAAGAGACCTTTAGAAATATATACTAATAATATTTTAATAAATAGAATTGACGGAACATCAATGGAAAACAAACATAAAATCAAAAGTAAAGATACCAGGGAATGGTCTTTTTTATTCCTGGGTTCAGCCATTGGCGCCGGAATTCTTTTTATACCTTTACAAGCAGGAAAAGTAAGTATTTATTCTACATTATTGACAATAATTATTGCTCTAATAGGAACATATATTGGTCAGAAGCTAATGATTAAAATGATAGCAACAACTAAAAACTGCTCGAGCTATGATGATGCTATTGAATATCATTTGGGAAAATACGGCGGTGTCATTCTATCTTCTATTTTTCTTATATTTCTTTTTACCATTATTGTTTTACTTGGTACTGGAGTAAATGATAATCTGGCTGCAATGCTGCATTATTACAAAATAACAGGAATAGGATTACAGAATAATTCGATATATACACTTATACTCCTTGCCTGTCTGTCAATCCCATTAATCGTTGGCGAAAAATTTCTTCTCTCAATGATTGAAAAAGTTGTTTCTTTTAAAATAATAATACTGGCTATTCTTGTTTTCATGTTCATACCTCTTTGGAAATCAGATAATATCCATTACTATACATATTTTTCTTTTGAAGATATAGGTATGGGACTTATTACACTTATGCCTGTCCTTATATTCGGAGCCACTTTTTTTCCATCTATAGGCTCTATGGGACGTTATTTTAGAACAGAATATAACAATCTAAACAGTGATGAACTTTACAAGGTAACAAATAAAACTAATATTTATGCGATGTTAATGCTTTCAGTAGTCCTTATTGCATTTATTACATCTTCATTATTTGCTCTAAATCCTAGCAGTTTAACTTATGCTGGAAACCACAACCTTTCAGCTCTCGCAGTAATAGGCATGACTTCTTCTACAGGATTTTTTGCTGATTTTTGTATTTTTGCAGGATACCTTATTACAGTTTTAGCAATACTAACTTCCTACTATGCAGTTATAATAGGACTAATCGACGGCATTGCATCACGTGTTCCGTATGCTGATAGAATAAACAGAAAAACTATCATTATTTTGATTCATATTCTTCTTTGGGTCTGGATTGTTAGAAACATAAATATACTAATATTTATTGAAAGAATAATATCACCTTTAATTGTAATTTATGTATTTTTTATTCCTTTTATCGCTGCATACTGGTCTAAAAAAATGGGTAAACATAAACATTTTGTATCTATAACTTGTTTAATAATTGGTATCTTTTTAATGATAGCATCTTTTATTGCACAATAAAATTTTAATAATAATTCATATATGAATAAAAATATTATAAAAATAATCATATTTTTCTCTCTTGCTACACTTATAGCATCCTGTTCAACTTATGAGTCGGTATTTAAAAATTTAGCTGAAAATTTTTACCAGGATAAAAAAAACGATAACACTCTTTTACCTTATGAAAAGGCTGCAAATAACGGTAATATAAATGCAATGCTTAAACTGGGAGAAATATATTTTACTGGTACAAGAGCTGTCAAGAAAAACCCAGACAAAGCAGACTACTGGTATAATAGAGCAGCAAATACTGGGGGATATAAAACAAACTGCAAAATAGCAGAAATGTACCTGAAGGGTATAAATACAGAAAAAAATTACAATAAAGCTATACAATATGCAGATATGGCTGATTTTTTATATGAATCTCAAAATGATGGTAAAAATAAAGCCATCGATATAAAAAAGCAGGCTTTAGAATTATTGAATAAGTCTTGAATCATTGTATAATCCGGATATATATCATGACTTGCCTGATTTTTATTAATGCTGTATATTATAAATTATTATGAGAGTATTAAGTTTTTTTGTTATATGTTTATTTCTAATTGCAGGCTGTCAATCAATGAAAATTGAGGACAAAGATGCAGCATTTAAAGAAATGAAAATAAAAGTAAACGAAAAACTTGGAGCGATTACATTGACAAAGAAAGAAAAAATTATCTATTTTGCATATGGTTCAAATATGCTTCACTCCAGACTGCAAAAACGTGTTCCTTCAGCAATCCCATTAGGTGTAGCGAAACTTGATAACTACTCACTTGTATGGCATAAGGAAAGCAAAGACGGTTCAGCTAAATGTGATATTATACCAAGCAATCCAAATGATGATATACCAGATGAAGTATATGGTGTTCTTTACGAATTTGACCCTGCTCACAAGGCAGCTCTGGATAAAGCAGAAGGCCTCGGCTTCGGATATAACGAAAAAGAAGTTAAAGTCCTTTACAAAGACCACATTGTTACTGCTAAAACTTATTATGCCATTGATATAGCTAAAAAACTACTACCATATGAATGGTATAAAGCTTTTGTCGTTACTGGGGCAAAAAGCAATAATCTGCCTATTGAGTATATAAAACTCCTAGTTAAGCAAATGACTAAACAGGACAAAGATACCTTTAGGAAAAATGAAAATCAGGAAATTCTGAACAGTTTAAAACCTGATCTCAAGAAATAGGATTCTTTAATTACTCAATTATTTCATTAGTTCATTTGGAATTTAATTAAAATATATTATTAATAATTAACTGATCTTTTCATCAGTTTGCATATTAAAATAAACATTAAACGCGGAGGTTATGATGGGTATTCAAAAATACAAACTGCAAGTATACAAATGTGAAAAATGTGGAAATATCGTTGAAATTATAAATGGTTCTACAGGAACTCTCAGATGCTGTAAGGAAGAAATGACACTTTGTAAAGAACAGACAGCTGACTATAAAACAGAAAAACATGTCCCGATACTGGAAGATAACGGTACAACTATAAAAGTTATAGTAGGCTCAACTCCTCACCCAATGGAAGAAAATCACTATATTGAGTGGATAGAAGTTGTGAATGGCGATTACATAAACAGACAGTACCTAAAACCAGGTTATAAACCTGAAGCTGTATTCTATTTACATAAACAGCCTGGACTGGAAATAAGATCATATTGTAATGTTCACGGCCTCTGGAAAAACAGTTGACAAGCAATAAACATATAAATATAAATAAAATTGCAAAGAGTTTGCTTTTGGTAACAGCTCTTTGCAATCAATGATATCATTTTTTATTTTAATTCTAAGTGCATTTGCATCGTAGTTTCGGCAGAAATTACAGTCGCATCACAGTAAGTGCCCCATATTTTAATAGCCGCAGTTTTTATAGCTTTTCTTATTTTCATATATACCTTTACATACTATTTCATTTGTTTTGATTTGATCTATGATAATAAATGTTAGCAAAATGCTCTCCATAATTATCAGCAGAGTTTTTATAACTTTTTATCAATTTCTTACAATTTATTTTTAGCGATCTTTTATTTATCATGTTATGTTTCCTTATTATTTAGAGTAATTAAACAAAGAAAAAATTATCCTCTTACTAAATTAATATTAACAAAATAGACAGTACTGATTATAAAAAGCGATACGATCATACTGCATTTTATTATAGTAAAAAACTTTTTCTTCATTTTAATATTACCTATTAATGTTCAATAAATTTCTTTGTGAATAGGACAAATATCATTGATTGTTAATAGTGCAACAGATAAAGTACATAACTAACATAATACTAATCAAACATTAACAAAAAGTTAACAATTTAATAAATAATAACAATATTAACTAAAGTAACAGAAATAAAAATTCCTTGAAAAATCAAGAATAAAAATCTTCAATATAATTAACATATATCAATTACGCTGTGAATAATATATTCATTAATGAACGTTCATTATCGAACACATGTTCATTTACAAACATATTACTGTTAGCTGTAGTTTTTTATTACATACAAAGTAAATTTTAACACTGTTAAAAATATATATTTTTTTAACTGTATTTTATTGCACACTAATCCCTTTCTAATTTTTCTTCTACATTTGGCACAATAATTGCTCTAAAATTATTTGTAAAGAATTCACTATAAAATATTACACAAATGCAGGAGGAGAATCAATGAAGCGGAATGTCTGTCTAAACATCATTACGTTTGTGCTGTTTATTTTTACAGTACTTACTGCGGTAAACTCTCATGCAAAAACAGTTACTGGATCAAGTGTAACTGTTAAGTCAAACTATAAGAGTAACAGTATCTGGTGGAATGACCTTGTGATAGAAATTACAAATAATTCTTCAGCAAGTATCAACGGCTGGGAAATAGAATTTGATTTCCCATATACTATAAACAACTTCAATAATGCCAACTTAAATTCAAATAACAGTGGGCATTATACCGTAAGTAATGTTGGCTGGGGAAATGGACAAAGCATTGAACCTGGCGAAACTATTTCTTTCAGCGGAGGTTTCTCTCTTAATGGAGCTTCTGCAAGTTCAAGTAATTTACCTTCATCATATATTTTTAATGGAACCCCAATAGGAGGTAATACCCCTCCTACAATAGCCTTCCTATCTCCTGTAAACGGAGAACTTATTAACCAAAATGCTCTATCTCCTATTGGGATTTCCGTCTCTGCAAATGATGCAGATGGCACTGTTAAAATTGTAAAAATTAAAGTAGATGGTAAAACATTTAAAGGTACTAATGCTAACTGGACACCTTCAAAATTTGGAACTTTTAAAATTAAAGGAATAGTTAGAGATGATAAAGGTGCTATAACTCGTAAGATTATTAATGTTACTGTTAGTAAAAAAGATATTCCAAATATTCCTCCTACAGTAAAAATCACCAGTCCTACTAATGGAGCAGTGATTGACCAGACAAATCTTTCTCCTATATCAATAACAATAGATCCGAAAGATTCCGACGGCACTATAGCATCAAGTTCTATCACAGTTGACGGTAAATCCTATAACGGAACTTCAGCTTCATTTACACCTTCAAAATTCGGTACATTCACTATCTCAGCAAATGCTACAGATAATAAAGGAGCATCGGCAAGTGACAGCATACAAATTACTGTTAAGCAAAAAGAAACTCCAAATATTCTCCCTACAGTAAAAGTGACAAATCCTGCAGATGGTGCTGTTATTGAACAGAAAACACTATCTCCAATATCTATAACAATAGATCCGAAAGACAGCGATGGAACAATTATATCAAGTTCTATTACTGTTGACGGTAAAACATATAATGGAAACAGT
The DNA here is from genome assembly GCA_036011305.1 of Victivallales bacterium. GTDB lineage: Bacteria > Verrucomicrobiota > Lentisphaeria > Victivallales > GWF2-38-69 > DASCNA01. The sequence goes on along the minus strand of DASCNA010000192.1, from coordinate 27,702 downwards.
GCTTCATTTATTCCTTCAAAATTTGGAACATTTACTATTACAGCAAATGCTACTGATAATAAAGGAGCAACAGCAAGTGACAGTATACAAATTACTGTTGCAGTAGAAACTATTTCAACCTTTACAATAGCATCTTCAGTAGTAAATGCAGGTGGTGAAAGTTATCCTGCTTATATACCGCCTACAGGCGGGCATGACACATATATGAAAGGAGATAAAGTTACTTTCAACGGTAATGGTTATGAATCACTTATTGATTATAATTCATGGTCTCCTAGTGCTTATCCTGCCGGGTGGAAAAATATTCCAAACGGAGGAGGAACTGCTGGTGGAACTATTACACCTGAAGGTAATATTACAGTAAATAAAGGTGCATCACAGACATTTACAATGACACCTGATTCAGGATATAGAGTTAAGGATATAAAAGTTGATGGAGTATCAGTCGGCAACAATACAACTTATGTTTTTAACAATGTTTCCGGTAATCATGCCATTAGTGCTGAATTTGAAGAGGGAGAACCTAATAATTCACCTGTAGCCGAAGATGACAGTGCAAATGTCACAGCAGGAGAAACAATCACAATTGATGTATTATCTAATGATACTGATGAAGACAGTGATGAACTTTCTATTACAGGAGTAACAGCGCCAGCACTAGGTACAGCAGAAATAAAAGATGGTGCTATTCTTTACACCGCCAATTCAGATACAGAAGGAACTGACACATTCAATTATACAATAAGTGACGGAAATGGTGGAGAAGCCGATGCTAATGTATCAGTTAATATTACAAAACCTGGAGCTAACAAAGCACCAGTTGTTGCAATAACGAACCCTCAAAATAACCAAATAATTGAACAGGATGCTTTATCACCAGTAATTATATCAATTGCAGCTACAGATGAAGATGGAACAGTAGATGCTACACAAATAGAGGTTGACGGTCAGAAATTTGAAAATCAGAACTCTGTCTCCTGGATTCCAACAAAATTCGGCAATCACAGTATTGTTGTAAAAGCAATCGATAATGACGGTGCTGCCGGATTTGCTGCTGCAACTGTAATTATCAAGCAGAAAGAAGATCCTGATCCAGAACCTACAAAAAAACAGATCATTGGTTATATTAATCAGTGGGACGGTTGGAAAGCAGATGAAAGAGGAGTTCCTAAACAAGGTGCATTAAATCATACTAATATTGACTGGAAGAAATATACAATGGTCAACTTTGCATTCTTCGGAGTTGCAAAAGACGGTTCACTTCACTCCGGTGATTATAGAAACAAAATGATTTATAAACCTGAAGAGAGCCAGGAACCAGCTGATTTGATCTATGATGACAAATACAGTAGTTTTGATCCTTATTTCTTGAAAAATACAGACGGAGCAAAAAGCATATTTGATCTTGCCAGAGAGAATAATGTTAAACTAATGGCTTCAATTGGCGGCTGGAGCATGTGCAAACACTTCCCGACTACTGCCTCTGATCCTGTGAAAAAAGCTAAATTTATTGAAGACTGCAAAGAGCTTATTAATATGGGATTTGACGGTATTGATCTTGATTGGGAATATCCAGGTCACAAAGGAATGAATATTGAGGATGCTTCAGAAGCAGATTATCACAACTATACAGTTATGTTAAAAGATATCAGAGATGCAATAGGTTCTGATAAACTGCTAACAACTGCAATCAACTGCATGCCTTCAAAAATTGCAAAACTTGAATGGACTGAGATTGACAAGTATCTCGACTATTACAATATGATGACTTATGATATTGATGGCGGATGGTCAGAAAAAGCAGGTCATAACTCTCCATTATATGACTGGAAAGATGCTTCAAATACAGATAATAATATTTCATGGAATCAGACATTCAAATATCTGACAGAAACAAAAGGAATTAAAGCTTCTAAAATCAATATGGGCATGGCATTCTATGGAAGAAGTGTAGAGACAAAAACATCCGGAGCGTTAGGTGCTGAAACACATAAAACTCTTAAGACATTTGATGTTGACGGACCATTGGAAATGGCTCATGACTTTGTTAATTTCAAAGATTGGGAAGGTACACCTTATCACTTCTATATAGTCAATAATACCTCAGACTGGGCTGAACACTGGGATGATGTTGCAAAAGTTCCTTACAAAACTAAAGGGAATTTCTTTTTGAGTTATGACAATGAACAGTCTATCGCGGCAAAAGCCAACTACATAGTAGACAACAAAGCTGGCGGAGTAATTATCTGGAATGCATTTGCTGATCTTAATATGTCAAATGCTTCACAAATAGCCGAATACGGCAAAATTCAGACTTATGATAATATTAGTCATCCGCTTATAGATAAAGTTTATGAAATATTCAAAAACAGTGGCGGTAATGAAGCTCCTACAGTAACAATAACAAAACCTTCAAATAATCAAATAATTACAGGAGATGTACCACCTCAAGTTACTATTGAAGGTGAAGCATATGATGCAGACGGTACAGTTCAAAATCTGGTTGTTACAGCAGGCGGAAAAGACTACAGTGTAAATCTTGTCAACGGCAAATTAACTCATAGCTGGACACCTGTAGCTTTTGGAACTTATGAAATAAAAGCTAAAGCTACAGATAATGACGGTGCAGTAGCCACTGCAGTTATTACTGTCATAATCAGAGATAAGGATACACCTGAACCAAGTAAAAAGCAGATAATCGGTTATATAAATCAATGGGATGGCTGGAAGGCCGAAGAGAGAGGTGTACCTGCTAAAGGAGCTCTGAATCAAACTAATATTGACTGGAATAAATATACAATGGTCAACTTTGCATTCTTCGGAGTTGCTAAAGACGGATCACTTCATTCAGGTGACTATAGAAACAAACAGATTCATCAGGATGGAACGGTTCAGGAACCGGCACCTATGATTCACACTGACAAATACAGTAGTTTTGATCCATATTTCTTAATTGGTGAAACTGAAGAAATCTGGTGGGTTGGTGCAGATAAAGAAGACCTTCTTAGAGATCTTGGAATCGAATGGAATAATGATACACAGACCTGGAAAAATACAAAAACAGGTGAAAGCGGTTCATATCCTATTATTGTACCAAAAGAGGGTGGACAGCCGACAATATTCCAGCTGGCTCGCGAAAAAGGTGTTAAACTTTTGGCCGCAATAGGCGGCTGGAGCATGTGTAAACATTTCCCTGAAATGGCATCGGATGCGACTAAGAAAGCTAAGTTTATAGAAGACTGCAAAAAGCTTATTAATATGGGATTTGACGGCATTGATCTTGACTGGGAGTATCCGGGGCATAGAGGAATGAATATAGAGAGTGCTTCTGATGCAGATTATCACAACTATACACTTCTTTTACAGGATCTTAGAGCAGCAATAGGCAGTGATAAACTTCTGACATCTGCAATTAACTGCATGCCTTCCAAAATAGAAAAACTTGAATGGTCAGAGATAGATAAATATCTTGACTATTACAACATGATGACATATGATATCGATGGCGGATGGTCTGAAAACGCCGGTCATAACTCACCACTATATGATTGGAAAGATGCATCGAATACTGATAATAATGTATCATGGGATATGACGTTTAAATACCTGACACAGACAAAGGGGATTGATCCGGCAAAAATAAACATGGGCATGGCTTTCTATGGAAGAAGTGTGCAGACAAAAACCGCAGGAGCATTAGGCGCAGAAACAAAGAAATCCTGGCAGAATTTCTATGTTGACGGCTCTTTATACATGGCTCATGATTTTGTCAACTTCAAGGAATGGGAAGGTACTCCATATCATTTCTATATTATAAATAATACATCAGCCTGGACAGAACATTGGGATGATAAAGCCAAGGTTCCATATAAGACCATGGGTAATTTCTTCCTGAGTTATGACAATGAAAGGTCAATTGAGTATAAGGCCAAATATGTTGTAGAAAATAAAGGAGGAGGAGTTATAGTCTGGAATGCATTTGCCGATCTTGACATGTCGAATGCAAGCGTAAAAGTAGATCATGATAAAATTCCAACATTTACAAATATTACTCAACCCCTAATTGATACTCTACATAACGTATTTGAGACTTATATTCCGGAACCTGAGAATATTCCACCAACAGTATCTGTTACATCACACAGTGACAGTCAGATAATTGAAGTACCTGAACTGGGCGAAATTACTATTGTAATTGATGCTTCAGACAGTGACGGAACAATAGTTGCCAGCAGTATTGCAGTTGACGGGAATACATATAGCGGTACAACTGCTTCATGGACTCCATCTAGGTTCGGCTTATTCAATATTCAGGTTTCTGCAACTGATAATAGAGGAGATACAGCAACTGAAAGTATTGTAGTTACAATTAAAAACAGTAATCCTGATCCTGACAACAAACCACCTGAAGTGGCTTTTGTCTCACCGGAAAACGGTGATATAATTGAAACACCAACACTGAATGCCGTAGATATCATAATTACTGTATCAGACAGTGACGGAACAGTGGTTGCCAGCAGTATAACAGTTGAAGGAAATACATATAGTGGAACTTCAGTTTCATGGATTCCATCCACATTTGGAATTCATTCAATATTGGCATCTGCAACTGACAATGACGGTGATTCAGCAACGACTAATATCAGCGTTACAATTCAACAGAAACAGCAGATTGGAAGTATCCCTACAATAAATATTATGTCACCTAATGACAACCAGAAAATAAAAATGTCAACTCTATCTGCAGTTCAAATTAATATAGATGCAAATGACGCTGACGGAGATATTGATGAAGTTGTTATAAAAGTTGATGGACAGACATTTGCAGATATAAATGCAAAATGGACTCCTACAACATTTGGAGAGCATAATATTAAAGCAACTGTAACCGATATGAATGGGAATACAGCAACTGCCTCAAGCACTATAACTATAGTGGCTAAAGGTGCAAATGAAGGTCAAAGCGTCAGAGGATGGCCTGAATATATTGCCATGGGTGCTGTAACACTCACGAGTAAGGGAGCACATACAGGACGACCTGTTGATGCTGTATTCAAGTATGCAGGAGATGGAGGAAATGGAGACAGAGGTTTTATTAAATATCCTATTTTCACTAAAAACTGCGCAATAATGTGTGAAGAACTCGAACAGGAATTCGGAATGAAGGTAATGCCTGTAATGGTAATTTATACATGTGAAATGAGCGGTGGAACGAACTTTGAAGATCTGCATGTATATGATAATTTGGTAAAACATTTTGTCAACCTGATTCATACAACACAGATTCTGCAGTCATTCAAGAGTGAATCAAACCCATATCCTGGTGCATATGTAATGAATCCTGATATGATGGGAATGGTACAGCAGATGAATCTGCTTCCTCAAATAAATGCTGAACCAATTCTTGTTCAAAAAGCCATGTATAAAGCTCTGCACGTTGTTTATGATAAATATGACTATAAAGGTCAACAGTTAAATCCTATGGAAATATTTACAGAAATGCGTAAAGGCAAATGGTCTGACTGGGATGTAAAATATGATTGGGAACAACTCGTTGAAGGTACTATTGTTCCTGCTGGTTCAGAAGAAGTAATTAAAGGAGTTCCTCAGTTTGAAGATAATATAAAAGGATGGATACAGGCAAACCATTATATTATTAAACGTTTCGGTCCAAATATTACATTCGGATGGCAGGAAAATATCTGGTCAAACGGCGGTTCAGCATGGTGTGGAAGCTCTACAGATGCTCAAGTTAGAGATAATATTGCAGCTCCAACAGTTGAATTATGGAATCAAGTTGAAATTTATACAGGGACCTACAAGCCTGATTTCCTTGTATTTGACAAATATGAACGTGATATAACTGCCGGCGGATTCCAATTTAACGACCATGGTTGGGATAACTACATGAGCTATGCAATATATGTATCACAGGGACTTGGCAACCTTCCTGTAATGCTCTGGCAGATCCCTGGTGCACATATTGCAATCGTAAATGATGTTGATACAAGAGATGCATTGTCAACAGCTCCGAATTATTTCTTCGGTGACCCTCTATTGAAAGCTGACCTAAGTAACATAAAACCTGCATTGGCTGGCTATAAAACCATGCTGCTTGAAAATGGTTATAACTGGTCTAGCAGTTATCAATTACCAAAAGCAAAAGAGTGTAATGTATTCTCAATATTATGGGGCGGCGGAGGCACTACAAGTGTAGGTACGTTCCCATATGATGACGGTGGATGGTTATCAAACACAATTAATAAATACTATAAAAATCCAGTATACTTAACTAAATAATTAATAAACCTATAACATTAAAAAGCCCTGTCGAAGGACATGGGCTTTTTTATTTAGTATCTTATCGGTATTATACTATCACTACCTTTAATTAATCTAAAGTTTTTTGATATTGTTTGAGCAGCATAATTTAATTGATAAATTTTAACTCAACTGAATATTTTAGGTTTAATGCTATCGGACAAATTTATAATTAATAAGAGCCAATATTTTTTAGTCTTATACCTTTTTTAAGATTAAATTCCATTTTTTCAAGAGATATACCTTTAGTTTCAGGTACAAACAACTTAAGAAATAGTATGGATAAAAAACAACATACTGCAAAAAGAAAAAATATTGAATAGTTCCCAAAAATATGCATAAAACTCAAAGAGGTTCCCATTATAACAGCTCCCAATGACCAGTTGACCATAGTAGTAATAGTCATACCTACTTCACGTCCTTCAATAGGAAAAATTTCAGAGCACATAAGCCATGCACAAGGTCCCCAAGTAAAAGCAAAACCAATAGTGTATATTACTGCAGAAATCAGAAGAACACCTTTTATTACAGGACTTATCAATGAAGGATCGTTAACATTTCCAATTGCTAAAAACGCAAAACCTGCTGATGCCATTGTTATCCCCATTATTATAGATCCAATATAGAGTAGTTTTTTTCGTCCCCATTTTTCCACTAGCCAGATAGCTGGAAATGTGAATACAAGAAAAACTGTTGGAATTGACATCTTAGCTAATATTCCATGCATTCCTGCATATCCAAATATTGTTGGGGCGTAATAAACCATAAGATTAATGCCTACTAACATCTGAAATATCTGAATAAAAATACCAACAACGAGTATTTTCAAAAAATATTTTTTAAAGATGACGCCTGCAACAGATCCCTTAGAACCCCCAATAGCCTCCTCTATCTCTTTTATTTCTAATTGTATTTCCTGTTCTGTGTTAAGAGTTTTATGAAGTACTTTAAGAGCTTTATCTTTTCGATTTTTTAACATTAACCATCTTGGACTTTGAGGCAAAAACATGGCACCAATAAACATAATTGCACCAAAAATAACTATCACAGTAAACATCATGGGAAGACTTGCAGTAGGATCAACAAAAACTTTAACAATAATTACATTGGCAAGTGAAATTAAAAAAATACCAGCAGTAATCATTAATTGAAATAAAGTCCCCATTGCCCCTCTAATAGAAGAAGGCGCTGTCTCGGACAGATAAAGCGGAACAATAAAAGATGAAACACCAACTGCAAACCCTAAAGCAAAACGACAGGCACTTAATATATAAAAAGGAGGTAACATGGCAGAAATAGCGGACATAACTACAAACATGAATCCTGCAAACACAAGAGTCCTTTTCCTTCCCAAGTATCTGGCAAAAAAACCTGAAAGTAATGCTCCGATAGCAGCACCGACTGCAAGAATAGCTGAATAACTTTCTCCTCCAGTTATGCCTATATGATAGACTTTTTCTATAGTCGGAAGAGAATTTGCAATAAAACCCTGATCCAACCCAAACAGCAATCCCCCTAGCGCAGCAATAATACATACTAAAAAAACAATTGCTTTGTAACCACTACTGCACTGTGCAGTATTCCCTTTACCACTCATAATTTACTCCTTATTTTTATCTCCAATGTTGGTGAATAATAGTTTTTATTATTAACGTCAAAATATTAAAATGTAACACCTGCCTGGAAAATAACGTTAGCATATGGTGTATACTCTCCAGTTCTAATTACCGCACGACTATCTGCTGTACGTGCTTTAAGGGCTTCGTGTGAAACATAAGTTATTGCTATGGATTTACCACAACGTCCTTGCTCAGCTTTTAACTCTTTTATCAGCAAACTGTGAAGTTCAGGACTAACCGTTTGAAATTCTTCAGCAATCACAACACCTTCAATTTGTGATTCAGTTAAAATGACTTTTACTGTATCTATAAAACTTGGAATTCCGTGTGCTAGTGCAAGGTCTATGCGTTGAACTTCTTCTGGAATTGGTAAACCAGCGTCACATATAGTAATTTCGTCGGTGTGCCCAAGAGTAGCAACTAAGTAAGACAATTCAGAATTTATTAGAGTACTTTTTTTAATAACTTTCCCTATAAAGTTCTATTCTGCGTATCTAGGATATTGAGAATAATTTAAAATTTATTGATTGATAGGAATTTTTAATGTCCCTTTGAATACTATTTTCGGTAACGTTACCGACATAAATTATTAATTTAAAGTATTTAGCTATATTGTCAAGTGTTTTTTTTGACTATAAACCAAGAAAAACTTAAGAAGTAGTAAGATCTAAAATTTTATATATAATATAATTATGATCAGATTGAAGAGCACAAATTTTTTACACAAATTACTAAATAGAAATCCACTATACTTTACATTAATCTATATTATTTTTATTTGGGTAGTATTATTATCTACAATATACTTAGAAATCGATCTTATAGTAATCAAATTTCCACGTATATTTCATGTTATATCAATAATTGTAACTTTTGTTCCTATATTGATGACATTTTATCACATTTTGTACTTCAAAAAATCTGTAGACAGTTTTATACGCCTCTTTTCTCTTTATATACAGATTGTACTTCTATTCGGCACAATATATTTCATAATGCAAACCGGCCTGGCAAAAAAAAGTTTCTTAGGAAGAAATATTCACTATAGTTTTGTTAGTGAAAATCCAATCAGCGGTATTAACAATGATTGGGTTACACAAATTGTAGAACAGAACTCAGACAAACTTGGTACACTGTCAAACGCACTTTTATCTTATTTAGATTGTTTGCATTTCAGTCTTGTTACATCCTCAACAGTAGGCTATGGAGACATGATACCAAAAACTATTCAGGCTAAATTAATAGTTGATTTTCAGATATTAATTTCATTTCTAATAGTTGCATTCGGAATAGGTATTTTTCTATCAAATAAAGATAGAAAAGAAGAATTCAAAATAGTAAAAACTCTTGACCTAGATGAAAAAGATATTATTGAAGCAAACGATAATCAGCTGGACGTTTATAAAACTCAGCTCGAACGTAGGATTAGTCAATTAAACAATACTTTAGAAAAGGTATCACATGAAACTGAAGTAAGGAGTCAAAAATAACAATATTTTGAAATATTCATATAATAATTTATTTAAATAATTCCACAGGGTTGTCCATGCAGCATGGAAATGAATTTATAGTTTATGCTACCCTTGTTATATTCATAGTCACTTATATAGGTGTGGCTATCGGCAGCTTCTGGGGTCTAAAGCTTGACAGAACAGGAATTGTACTACTTGGAAGTATCGCATTATTAGCATTTGGATGTTTGACTCTCAAAGAAGCGGTCAATTCTGTAAACTATAAATCAATTTTACTTCTTTTTGCACTGATGGTAGTTTCTAGCCAGCTCCAATATGCCGGGTTTTATCATAGAGTCGCACACTTCATATCGGGTTTCATAAACAAACCAAGCAGATTTCTTTTAATCTTAATGCTATCTTCAGGTATAACATCGGCTTTTTTAAATAACGATGTTGTATGCTATGCATTTACTCCAATAATAGCAGTTTCCCTATTAAAAAAGAAACTTAATCCTGTTCCCTTTCTCATAGGATTGGCAATCTCAAGCAATATAGGATGTGCACTTACTTATATTGGGAATGCACAGAATATACTTATTGGAGAAATGGGAAATTTAGATTTTGGAAGTTATATTCTCTGGACAATATTACCAGTTTCTATTTCTATGTACGTTGCATACTGGATCATACTTTTAATAAGCAGAAAAAGTTTAAGTAAAACTATAGATATTGAAGTGTCAGAAAATGATATTGATAAAACCGAATTCAATACATGGCGTGCAGCAAAAGGCATAATATGTGTAATTATAATAATTATACTTTTCTTTACTCCAATGCATAGATATTTAGTAGCTCTTGTAGCTGCAGGCCTTTTACTGTGCAGCCATAAGCTGGAGAGTAGAGATGTTCTTAAAAAAGTAGACTGGCAACTGTTGATATTATTCATAGGTCTATTTGTAGTTGTCGGTGCATTTAGAGATCAAGGACTAGGCGCATCATCTATTAGGTGGTTAAAAAATAATGGTGTTGAGCTGAACAACCCATATATACTAGCTCTAACAACAGGTATTTTAAGTAATATGATAAATAATTCAGCTACGGTAATGCTTCTTGTTCACTTTGTTGATTTAGCGACCCCACTATATGGATATGTTCTTGCGTTGTCAAACACACTTGCAGGAAACTTATTTATTATTGGCAGTGTAGCAAACATTATTGTTATAAAGGGTGCTAAAGATTACGGAGTAAACATATCTTTTATGGAATTTGCAAAATACGGTATTCCAGTAGCAGTTTCATCTTTTGGTGTCCTACTGTTATGGATACTTATTTTAACATGATTTACATAGAATATTAAATCATTTAATATATAAAAAGAGCCGTAATTCAGAACATATTGAATTACGGCTTTTGATATTTATTTAAATTCATTAAACATTAAGCTGTGATGTGTGTACCAGCATTTCCATCGGCAGCATCGGCTAAATGTTCAGGATCAGTAATAATAGCTTTAGATCCGCCGTTTTTAATAAATTTTATTGCAGCTTCGATTTTAGGCAGCATACTTCCTGGAGCAAACTGACCTTCCTTGATATATTTTTCAGCTTCTTCCACAGTCATATTATCAAGTCCCTGCTGATTTGGCTTTCCAAAATTAACATAAACTTTTTCTACGCCTGTAGATATTACAAGTAAGTCGGCTTTTAACTGGTTAGCCATTAAACTTGTTGCAAAATCCTTATCAATTACAGCGTCAACTCCAACCCATCTGTTATCATCAGTTTTGATAACAGGAATACCACCACCGCCTGCTGCAACTACACAGAAACCTGCAGCAAGCAGGATTTCGATAGGCTCTTCTTCAAGAATCATCAGGGGTTTAGGTGATGCTACAACACGTCTGTAACCTCTTCCTGCATCACTGACAAGTTCCCAATGCGGATGTTTTTCTCTTATATCTGTAATTTCATCTTCAGAATAGAATGATCCGATTGGTTTTGACGGTTTTTTAAATGCTGAGTCATTTTTATCTACAGCAATCTGGGTAACAACGGTGACTGCTGTTTTCAGTGATTCTCTGCTAAAATCACCTATAGATATCATTTGAGACATTTTTCTTTTTCTGAATTCGTTATCCAATGCCTGCTGAATCTGATAACCAATTGCTCCTTGACTATCTGCATCACAGTTTACCAAAGGAACCGGATGCATATTTTCAACTTCAGATGCAATTTCAGACCTTCTAAGCATATAACCTACCTGAGGACCGTTTCCATGACTTACAACAACATTGTATCCACTCTCAATAAGATCGGCAATATGATCTGCTGTTTCACAAACTGCTTTATACTGATCTTCGATACTGCTATGATCGTTATCTTTTATTAAAGAGTTGCCGCCGATGGCAATAACTGCTAACTTTTTCATAAACTTACTCCTGTTAAAAAAACAAATTTTAAATTGCTATTTTTCCTACTGACAACATATAAACACCGTAAACTGCACAGATCACTATTATTGAAAAAAGAATCCATTCACCTTTAACAAAAATTTTCTCTTTAATTTCAACTCTGGCATATATATAAAATATTAATCCTATAGCAAACAGTATCGTACTTATTAACAGCAAACTTAAACCTGCTGCATAAATCAGCCAAATACCGTATATTGAAGAAACTATAGTAATAATTAAATCTTTAACAATAGATTCATTTTTCTTGTATGCCTCTTTTAAAATAACAAGTTTTAATCCATACAGAGAACTTAGCAGGTATGGAGGCAGAATTGTTACGCTCGCCACAAAAAACATTGCCATATATGTTCCATGAGAAAACAGAGATATAATCAAGAACAATTGAATTGCACCATTCGTAATCCATAATGAAACTGAAGGAGCACCGTTTTTATTTACCTTTGTAAAAAACTTAGGGAGTACACCGTCTTTGGCTGCAACAAACGGAACTTCAGATGCCAGTAGAGTCCAACCAAGTAATGCACCGAACAGAGAAATAATAAGACCGATGTTAATTACAACTGCGCCCCATGTTCCTACAACATACTGCAATGCATAAGCTACAGAAGGATTAGGCATTTTGATAAAAACATCTCTTGGAATAGCGGCAATAGTTAAAATTGATATAAGGATATATACAACCAAAGTAAAAACAAGACCGACTACTGTTGCTTTTCCTACATCACTCATCCTTTTAGCTTTACCTGAAAGAACTACTGCACCTTCTATACCTATAAAACACCATACGGTTATCATCATTGTACTTTTAACCTGTGGGAAAAAGCCGCCGAGTCCACCGCCTAAAAAATTAAAAGAAATATCTTTTAAATTAAAGCAGAACACCATAATAACTATAAAGAGGAACAGAGGAATAAGTCTGCATATAGTAGTAATAGTATTAATAAAAGTTGCAGATTTTACACCTTTTAAAGCTATAGCGTGAACACCCCATACAATAATAGAACAACCTATTATGGAATATAAATTACTGCCGTTACCGAATACAGGAAAGAAAAATGCAATTGTATTGAACAGAAGAATATCATATGCCACATTCCCAATAAAGGCACTCAACCAATACCCCCAGGCTGAATTAAATCCCATATAGTGGCCAAATCCTTCTTTGGCATAAGTGTAAATACCGCCGTCCAGCTCCGGTTTTCTTTTTGTCAGGTTCTGATAAATCAGAGCAAGGAATATCATTCCTATACCTGTGATAACCCAGGCTACAATGACTGCAAGAGTACCTGCATGACCAGACATCTCAGCCGGTAGATTAAAGGCACCACCACCAATCATTGAACCAATGATAATAGCAACAAGAGCGGTAAATCCGACTTTTTGATTTTTAGTTGCCATAATAAATTTCCTTATTTAAAAATAAAATTCAGGTTTAATATTTTTGAAGATAATTAAGCCTGAATTTTATGTATTACCTAAAAGATAATATAAAAATTATCCCATTGTAGAAACCATTACGGCTTTGATAGTATGCATTCTGTTTTCTGCTTCATCAAAAACAACTGAGTTTCTGCTTCTGAAAACTTCATCTGTTACTTCACGAATATCAAGACCGTTTTCTTTATGACTTCTGGCAACTTCAGTTTCCATGTCGTGGAAAGCAGGAAGACAGTGCATGAAAAGAATATTGTCATTGCCTGATTTATCAAGCATTTCTCTGTTAACCTGATAAGGTTTTAATAGTCTTACTCTTTCAGCATAATCAACTTTTTCACCCATTGAAACCCATACATCAGTATAAACAGCATCAGCATTTTTCATAGCATGATCAACATTATCTGTAAACTCTATGACAGCGCCTGTCTGTTTAGCATATTCCTGTACTTTAGCTAAAATTTCAGCATCAGGTTCTAGTTCCTTTGGGCCTAATGCAACAAAATGCATTCCCATTTTTACAGCACCGTACATCAATGCATAGCACATATTATTACGTGTGTCACCTGTGAAAACTAATTTTACATCACTCAGCAATTTATTAGTCAGGTGTTCTTCAATTGTTAAGAAATCTGCTAAGATCTGAGTTGGATGGTCTGTATCTGTTAATCCGTTCCATACAGGAACTCCTGAATGTTCAGCTAATTTTTCAACTACAGACTGTTTAAATCCTCTGTATTCAATTCCATCATAAAATCTGCCAAGAACTTTTGCAGAATCTTCTAATGATTCCTTAACCTGAAGCTGAGAATTAGTTAAATATGTAACATGTGCTCCTTCTTCTAAAGCAGCTACTTCAAATGCACAGCGTGTTCTTGTAGAAGATTTGTCAAAAATTAATACAACATTTTTAGTGTCCAAAGTTGTTCCTTTGATGCCCATACGTTTTTTTTCTTTAAGATCTTTTGACAGATCAAGCATATAACGTATTTCCAATGGTGAAAAATCCTGAAGTGATAAGAAACTTCTTCCTTTTAAATTAACAGCCATGATAAAACCCTCTTTTTGTTTTTTAAATATTATTTATTAATTATCTATTATTTAATTTTTTGATATTTATAATTAGCTTGTTTCTTTGAATTAGAAAATATCTTCTCTATATAGAGGCATTGACATACATCTTGGTCCTCCTCTTCCTCTTGAAAGTTCTGAACTAGGAATTACATGAAGTTTAATTCCATTATCTTCAAGTATTTTGTTTGTTACATAATTTCTTTGATACACACACACTTCTCCTGGGCTTATTGCAAGCGTATTAGAACCGTCATTCCACTGCTCTCTTCCTGCAACTATTTTATCTCCGCCTCCGCATCTGATCAAAGTAATTTTTTTATTAAGATGATTACTCAGTATATGTTCTAAAGAGTCAACTTCTTTTTTAATTGAAATACTTCCGCCAACTCCAGGAGTTATAGCATAAACTTCAAGTGGTCCTTCAATTTCACCATGTACAGTGAATTTATCATAATCAACCTGAGTAAAAACTGTATCAAGATGCATAAATGCTCTTGTAGCAGGTATATGAAAAGCAAGTACAGTATTGATTGGTCTTTCAGGTTTAAAACTGCTGTTGAACAATCTCTTGCAAAGTTTTTCTATTGATCTTGGTTCAGTTCTTTGTGATATTCCTATAGCCAGTACGCCATCTCCGAGTACGAGTACATCACCACCTTCAATATATGTACTTTCTTCTCTATGGTACCAGAAAGGAATCTGCTGTTCTTTAAATTCAGGATGGTATTTGAAAATATATTTAGAAAAAATTGTTTCTCTTCTTCTGATATCTGTGCTCATATGATTCAGGCATATTCCAGAACCTATTGTAACAAATGGATCTCTTGTAAAATAGAGGTTAGGAAGTGGATCTGTAATAAAAGGATAGTCTGCATTTACATATTCAGTAAGATTTTTAGTCATGTCATAAGGTACTTCATCTTTTCTTATACCTGACATTAATTTTTCAATAATTACACTATTATCAAAATCTAACAAATAGTTTGATACAGCATCTTTGACAGTATCATTTGATATATGTGCTTCATCTAAAAAATCTGAAATGAGATTGAATTTAATAATTTTACTCTGAGCTATAGTTTCTTCTGCGAGTTTTTCAAGATAGAGTACTTCTGCTCCTGAATTTGTTAATTCATTGGCAAAAGCATCATGTTCCTGCTGTGCTATCTCTAAATACGGGATATCATCAAATAGCATTTTTTCCAACAATTCAGGCGTAAGATTTTCAATTTCACGAGAAGGTCTATGTAATAAGACTTTCTTTAGCGGTCCAATTTCCGAGTAAACGTTTAAGTTCATAATCACCATTTCCTTCTATCAAATTTAAAGTTATTATTTAACTATCTTTGTTTCTTGTGTAATAAAAATAGTATTAAATTTATAAATAGAATAATAAAAGAAAGAGAAAAACTACAACATAAAACATGCCAAGTGCAGATAAAATTTACTTTTTTAAAAAAAACATGCCAATGGACATGATTTTTAAAAAAGAGCAAATATAATCCTGTAGATATTTAATATTTTTATAGACTGAATATTTTTTGAATTTTAAAGTTTACGCTGGATAAAGATCTTTATTTTTACTCAAAAAATATATTAATGCGTAGAATCAAATAATTAGTATATTTTTTATAAACAACTCTCGCTATCTAAGGATAGACTGGATATCAATACAAAAAACTGCACTGGTTAGGAATTTGAAATTATAGTATAATCAATGACTGTGGGCAAAAAATTTTAAGCCGACAATTCCAGCAACAATAAACATCAAACAAATAATCCTGGCTATATCTTTTGATTCCCCTAAAAAAAACATGCCGATTATAACAACACAAACAGCCCCTGTCCCTGTCCATACTGCATAGGCAGTGCCAATAGGGATTGTTTTCATCGCAATAGACAGAAGCCACAGGCTTGCCGCCATTGTTACGATAGTAAACATGCTCGGCCAAAGTTTTGTAAATCCTTCCGTATATTTAAGCCCTACAGCCCAGCAGCACTCAAACCCACCTGCAATAAATAATATCAACCAATCCATTTTATATTCCTAGTTTATTCTACCCGTAGTTAAATGTATGAAGTTTATTTTTCATAGTAGCTTTTGACGGCAATGTATCCTGATTCCATAAGTTTCAACTTCTGTTCCTGAGTCATATCGAAGGTCAAAATATCAATTTCACAGCAATCAATAAACACAGTCCTGTCAATATTTTCATCAAACAAAGAGCGCCCTGTGTTGATTGCTACTAATTTCAATAGAGCAAGAGTATAACCTAATGGGCTTTGGACTAATTTCCATTCTGGTCTTAGCATTTCTTTTTTTGTAAATAGCATAAATCCCAATGTTACAGGTTTCTTTTTTTCTTCTGCCATAGAATAATCAAAGTACTCTATTGGATAATTGTTTGCTGCACCTCCATCAACGAAAAAATCATTATTATATTTTATAGGTTTATATACATAAGGTATTGCCATGGATGCCCGCATAGCATCTACTAAAGGCAGATCAGGTGAATTTTTGTAATCTAAATATGCTGCCATACTATATGATAAACTACATGAAACCAATACCAAATGTTTTCCTGTTTTTTTATAATGCTCTCCAAGTGTTATATTTTCATCAATACCGAATCTTTTAAAAGATTCCTTAAAAAATTTTAAAATTACATCTCCGCTACAAAGAGCATATTGAGTATCCATTGCTTCCGCAAGAGGAGGCATATTTACAAGTAGATTACCTGTTACAGGTTCAAAACTGTCAGCTTTAATGACTTCCTGCAATATAGGATTATCTATGAAATCAAAAAGATCCTGTTCGGAAATTATCTCATAAACAATTTCCCAGAAATGCCTATCACCCACCTGTCTATTTTTTTCATAGTAACTTCCGAAACTCATAAAAGAACATATAATAGACCCTGCAGAGGTACCTATAAATCTTTCTACATTATCAAGTTTATCATTTTTCTGTAAATATTTAAGAACCCCTGCGTAAGCTATACCACGTGCACCACCTCCTGAAAAAACCAGTGTATCAGGGTTTTCAATAATATTTTTCCCGTTTGATATCGTACTTCCATATTTTAAGTAATCAGGAAATTTATGTTTACCTCTTTTCTGATACTGCCAGGCAGCTATCTTATCATTGACCAAATATTTCACTGCCAAATGAAGTTCATTTAAACTGTTTTTGTAATCATGCTCCCCTAAAATTTTCTTTGCATATTCGATATGTTGCAGTGCTTTACCGGCACTGATTTTATCTAGTTTATTGCCGGAAGAAGAATTCTGATAATCCAGAACTGAAGATATAGCCTCATCAATTTTTAAGTCGGCATCTTTCAATTGCTTAGCGCTTATGTTTTTTAACTGACCAATTTCTTTAACTGAACTCAAAGCATATTCTGTTTTATTTATTGCCTGTTTCTTATCATACCTTAATTCAATATCATCAACAGTATCACTGGCTTTTTCTATTTTATCAATTAAATCACAACCGTTTAAAAGAGATAAAAGCAAAATAATAAATGCAAAATTCTTCATATTATTTCTCAATTGTTATATTTTTTATTACTGCCCAACATTAAATTCGATTATATCTAAGTTGATGGATTATACAATAATTTACGGATTCAGCTTAGAAGATATTTCATTATCAACTTCCCAAATAAATGGGATAACTCGTTGCATTATAGTATACAATTATCATCTAAATAGCCTATTTGAGCTGAAATTGTATATAATACTATATATAATTAAAGTAGTTAAGGATATAGAAAAATACTAAAAAGGAGGCCGGCCTGTTAAGAAAAGACTTAATTTTATAACTTAGATATAATTGATTTTATAATCAGGAGGGATATCATGCCAGGTAAAACCAGCAATGCACTTGATTTTCATATACAGGAAGTAAAGAAAAAGAAAAGGAAATTTGAAAACGTCTTTGAGGCTGTGACAAGAATGATTCTTGACAAGCCCGATGCTTTCGAAAAAGTAAAAGTAAACGGAAAATCTGTTTATGATTATAAAATTTTCAGAGAAGGTTCAAAACATCTTGTAGGATTATACTCTGAAATTAACAGTTTCGTATCATTTGTAAAAGATGCTGCAGAAAAAGGTTCTTCATCCGAAATGGCTTTCGTTCTTGTTGGTGAACCAGGTAATGGAAAAACTTTTTTTGTCGACTATATATGTTCAGCCTACCGTAATTTTCTCTCTCTTGACGGTAACCATAAATATACATTTCAATTTCAAGGCCTTGATAAACTGAATAAGTACGGAAAACTCAAAGAGATTGAATCTCAAACATTTGAAGACCCTATGATTTTGGCAATGAATCTTTTTGATGACAAAAAAGAAAGTCTAGATTATATTGCTAAATTCGGATTCACTGATAAAGAACTTGAACATATACACTCCAACTACAGACCGCTTGGTGCGTGCACAGATTATATTTTTAACGATATTAGAGAGTATGCAGGCGGAGATATTGAAAAAATAAAAGAATTTATAAAAATATCACCTGTTAAATTAAGTGATACCATGGGAACAATAACGGGTAAATACTCTGCTAAAGATAAAATAACTTCATCAGCAAAGGATCTTCTTGGAGAAGAATCTGTACAGAGACTTCTCTCGATAACAGATACAAGTAATCCCTATAGAATAGATTTAAGAATTGGTGCTTTAGCTAGAGTCGCCGGCAGCGGCATTCACTTCAGTGATGAAATTTTCAAGAACAAAAAAGACCTTGTTCAGGTTTACCTTGGTGTAATACAAAACAGAATTATTGAAATTGACGGTTATAAGTGGCCTATCGATTCGCTAATAATTGCAACAAGCAATAATGAAGAATTTTATCGTTTTATAAGTTCTAAAGAAGAATCTCCAATTGTCGATAGATGCAGAATTTGTTATTTCAGCCATAATACAAATTATCGACTGCAGACAGAGTTAACAAACTATGCTCTCGGTTCTCACCATAAAACAACAATGTCCAATGAACCGCTTCATATTGATCCCAATCTTAACTATGCAATATCAAATGCAGTTATACTCTCAAGACTTCCAAAATCAGAAAAACTATCATCACTTGAAATAAGAAAACTTGCAGCAGGAGAAATTGCAGGAGATAAGAGTATTAAAGCATTAATTGAACTTATTGACAGTCTGCAGAAACTTCCTGATGTAACTAAACGTTTCGGTCAGCGAGGAATCGGTCATAGAAATTTAGGCCGTGCTCTGCAGTTACTGATTGAAGATTCTGAAACTCAGGAGGGCAAATGCATGTTTGCCGAAAATGTTTTTAAGACTATCAACCAGGTTGTTCTCGATTATATACAGGAACCTGAATTCAGATCTAAATATATTGAAGATATAAAAGTCGCTAAGACTCTATACAGAGAAAAAATAAGAACTGCAATGTTTGATGCTTATATGGATGAACCTAAAGCTATCAAAAAAGAGGTGCTAAATTACGTCAATATGATAATTGCTATAGACTCTCAGGAAATCGGGACAGATAATATGTGGAAATATACCGATCCATCAACAGGCGAGTTAAGAGCAATAAAAATTGATAAAGCATACATTAACAGTGTAGAAGAAAGGCTTGGCTTAAAGAGCAATGAACAGAAGGAATCGTTCAGAACCACTATAAGAAGAATATACGGAAGGAAAGCTCATACTGACCCTAACTATGATTTTATGGATAACCATGATTTGGTAAAAGCTGTTACAGATGTAAGACTGCAGTCAGACGTAGCAGGAGCCGGAAGCCTAGTCGGTGCTTTGGCAAACAGAACAAATGACGAAAATAAAAAACTATACAATAAAATAATTACAACCATGCATGAAAAACTTGGGTACTGTAATACATGTGCGCAAAAGACTATAGACTATTTCTGTACCAGACAAGATGAAAACTAGTTTAAGTAAATTTTACCCGGCATGGAATAATGAAAAAAACTGATAAAAAAAATAAAGATATTAAATCATTTTCAGAAAGAAAAACTGAAAATAAGTTTAGTTTGGGTATGGTTCAGAACATATTTTCATCTCTTCCTAAAATAGAATCAAATACACACTATTACTACAGTATAAAAACTCTTGATGAACTTCTGGAAAGAGATAACCAACGAGAAAAAGATGGTTTCAGAAGAAAGATAAATATCGGTAAAATCATCAAACCGAGTAAAGGCGGTAAAAATAAAATTGTTGTTGTTCCTACTACAACAGAAGATAAATTTTACCATGATGACAGGGTCACAGAAGAAAGTGATGATGATAAATCAGGTGATACTGGGCAAACAACTGGAACAGCCGAAGGTGAGGAAGGTGATGTTATCGGTGAAGCCCCACTGAAACAGGAAGGTCAAGGACAGGGGGCTGGAGGTGGAACCGGAGAAGGAGAAGAGCATGAAGTTCTTTCCAATGCCTATGATCTAGGTAAAGTGTTAACTGAAAAATTTAAGCTTCCTAATTTAAAAGAAAAAGGCAATAAAAAATCTCTTACTAAATATAAATACGAACTTACAGATAAAAACCGAGGTTCAGGTCAGCTGCTTGATAAGAAAAGAACAATTAAACAGTTGCTGAAGACAAATATTGCTCTGGGAAGATTAAAACAGGAAGAAGAGATTAATTTAGACAAATTCATTATCAACAATAACGATTTTATCTACAGAACACTCTCCAGTGAAAGAGATTTTGAGGCGCAAGCCGTAGTTTTCTTTTTAAGAGATTATTCCGGTTCCATGTATGGAAAACCTACAGAACTGGTCTGTTCTCAGCACTTAATGATTTTCAGCTGGTTAATATATCAATATAAAAATCAGGTTGAAAGCAGATTCATTCTTCATGATACTGATGCAAAGGAAGTAAAAAGTTTTAATCAATACTATAATTCAAATATAGCAGGCGGCACAAGAGTACTATCTTCATTTGAACTTGTAAAAAAAATAATCAGCGAAGAAAATCTTGCTAAAGATTATAATATTTATATCTTCTACGGAGGTGACGGGGATGACTGGAACACTGAAACAGAAAAATTTAATGCAGTCCTAAAAGATATTATACCTAATACTAACAGAATAGGCATATCTATTATTAAATCCAGCTTTTCCAGAGGTAAATCTAAATTTGAAGAATACCTTGAGCAAAATAATTATCTAAAAGAA
This sequence comes from Victivallales bacterium, assembly GCA_036011305.1. Taxonomy (GTDB): domain Bacteria; phylum Verrucomicrobiota; class Lentisphaeria; order Victivallales; family GWF2-38-69; genus DASCNA01. The sequence goes on along the minus strand of DASCNA010000192.1, from coordinate 6,149 downwards.
GACAGCATTAGACTTGATATAATAGATCAGGATGCAGATGGAAACAGATTGATAGAAGGAATTAAAAAATTAGTGTCAGAGGAAAAAATTGATATTCCAAATTCATAACAAAAAATATTATTATGGAAATTATTAGTCAGCATACAAAACAGATAATGGAAGAGTGTAAATCCAGGGCTCGTGATGCAGGGCTTTCTTTCAGTGATGATACTTTAGAGTATATTGTTACAAATCAGGACATGATAGAACTCTCTCCTAAAGGCATGATACCTACACTTTATGATTACTGGATTAATGATCTTGAAGTTATTAAAAGTAAAAAAGAATATGAGTTATATCCGCATAATGCATATGAAACAGTAATCAATTCAAGACCGGCAATTTCCTTCTATAACGACAATAATCCAGACTGGCTCAATGTCATGATATTTTACCATGTAATTGCCCATATTGATTTTATGCAGAATAACATGTTTTTTAAAAATACATGGAGCGATGATTTTGTAGGTCAGGCACTTGCAGATAAAAGACTTATTTCCAATTTCAGAACTAAATATGGAAGATGGGTGGATTATGTAATAGAGTTTACAAGAGGAATAGATAATATAACTGGATATTTTAATACTCTCTCACCTCTCCATGATAAAAATAAAAAAAATATCAAAAAAGTTGATTACTTTTTTGATATTTTCCTTCAGAAAGAAAAAAAAGTTCGAGTACCTGTATATCTGAAGGAACTGGATAATTATAATAATTTTCTAGCTAAAGGAAAGAAAAATACGGACTCTCAATTCCTGGCAGAAGTTAAAAGCAGATATCCTGAATTTGAGTCATACTATCATAAATATATAAAAGAAGTACAGGAAGAACCCTCTGACATAATCCAATACCTGATGCAGAACTCAGAATTCATCAACAAAGATGAAAATAAATGGATGAAATCTGTAATGAAAATTGTGAGGAATACAGCTCTTTATTTTGACCCTCAAAGAAGAACTAAAACTTTAAATGAAGGCTGGGCAACTTATTGGCATAATTACCTTTTTATACGAGACGACAGAATCAAAGGGCATGAAGCTGACTTTGCCAAATTAAATGCGTTTGTGGCTTCCATACCTATTGTCGGTTATAATCCTTATGCTATCGGATATTCCTTATTGGAATATGTAGAAGAGGAGATGGACAAAGGAAAATTGACCTTTGAATTTGAAAATATCCTAAAAAGAGATAAAAGAAAGAGATACAACAAACATACTGGAAAAGGCCAAGATTACTTATTTAAAATAAGAGAAAACTGGTGTGATTTTACATTTATAAACAGTTTTGTAAATCAGGATTTTGTTGACAGGTATAAGCTGGTGGTCATAGGTGAACGAATTAATCAGACAAGAATGACCAAAGAATATTATATTAAAAGTAAAAACTATAAAGATTACAAACAATATATAATTAAACACTTCATTCACCCACCACATATAACTGTTGATAAAGAAAAAACAAAAGATGGCGTTCTATATCTAACACACCATTATGAACATAAACAGTTAATTCCTGAATTTATTGATAATACTATGATTGGTATAGAGTATTTGTGGAACGGTGAAGTTAAGCTGGAAACTAATCTAATAGTTAAGGGCAAACCTCAAAAAATTGTATATACAGCAAAAGATAGGAATGTGACTAAAAATGCCGGCTAAAAATAGAATTGTTAATATCTTACACATGCTTAATGAAAAGCTGCGAACCAAAGACAGAAAAGATGTAATTACTTTCGACGAGCTGTTATATAAAGTATCAGAAACCCCTTCCCTCCATTTGAGGAATATTTTTCAACTTTTTCACAATATGATACACTACTATATCCCTGAAGGCATAAATATTTATCCTAATGATCCTGAATCTATAAATTTTATTGATTACGATTACACTAACCTTTTTGTAAGGAATACAAACTCACCGTTTTTCGCCGATAAAATATTAATAAACCGGCTAATAAATGATGTTAATTCATTTAAAAAAGGGGTATTAGCGCATAAAATGTTGGTTTTTATAGGTCCCCATGGAAGCGGTAAAAGTACTTTTTTAAATAATCTTCTGCATAAACTTGAATTATATACAAAACTGCCCGAAGGGATAATGTATGATACTTTATGGGAGCTGGATATCAATAAGATCGGAACTCCTATGTTACTCGAAGTACTTCAAAATTTATCTTTGAAAGACATGACCGATAAAGCTAAAAATTCGGATGAACCCAAGATTAACATACCCGTTAACGAATCTTTAGACAAATATCTTCACATTCCTTGCCCAAATCATGACCATCCAATAATTCAAATACCAATAGAAACAAGAATGGAGATGCTGGATAAAATAATTGAAGATAAGAATCTAAAAAAACTTCTTTTTTATGATAAAGAATATGAGTGGCTGAGAAAAAAAACACCTTGTGCTATTTGTTCTTCATTATATAAATCACTTACTAAAAAACTCACTTTTGAAGAAATTTTAGGAATGATTCACGGAAAAATCTATGAATTTGACAGAAAAATGGGAGAAGGAATAAGTGTTTATAACCCCAGTGACTTTATTGACAGGAACCCAATCAGAAATAAAGAATTGCAGAAATGGATAGATACACTATTCAAAAGCAGTGATACCGTCTCTTATGTTTATTCAAAATATGCAAAAACAAATAATGGTGTTTATGCCATAATGGATGCAAAATCAAATAATATTGACAGATTTAAAAATATACACAGCATAATTAGTGACGGTACTCATAAAGTAGATACATTTGAAGAAAATATTGATTCATTGTTTATAGCTTTAGTAAACCCTGAAGATATGGATGTTATAGCAGAAGAAAAATCTTTCCTCGATAGAATAATACAGGTTCCTGTTCCCTACATTCGTGATTATCATACAGAAGTAGAAATCTATAAAAATATCTATTCAGGACAAATTGAGAATTATTTTATGCCTCATGTATTGAGAGCTTTTGCTAAAACGATAATATCTTCCAGGTTAGATATTGAATCTGAAGCTATAAAAAAATGGATAAAAGACAAAAATTTGTATTCAGCTTTCATAGACAAAGATTATCTTCTTTTAAAAATGGAAATTTATGCAGGAAATATACCTAAGTGGTTAACAGAAGTTGATACTAAAAGATTCAACCAGGATATTAGAAGATCTCTGATAATGGAAGGTAATATAGAAGGTTGTAAGGGGTTTTCTGGCCGTCAGTCTTTAGATATGATTAATCAGTTTATATCAAAATATAAAAGAGACGATCAACTTATTACAATAGATGATGTAATTGAATTTTTCAAAGAAAAAACTTTAGCAGGCAAACTACCTGATCTTTTTACTGAATCTCTGAAAAACTGGTATGATTTCACAGCATTGCAAGAAGTCAAGGAATCAATGTTTTTCTATAATGAAAGCAGAATTTCTAAAAATATAAAAAACTATCTTTTCTCCATCAGCAATGAACCAGGAACTAAAGTTAAATCACCTTATACTAGAGAAAATATAGAAATTACTGAAGAATATTTGAAATCTTTTGAAAGATTTATACTCGGTCCGAATGCAGATGCAGCTACTACTAAACAATTTAGAGATGAAACATTAAGAACTTTTGTTTCAAAAACTACACAGGAGGAAAATTCAGGTAAAAATTTAACTGATACTGAACAATATAAAGACCTTTTTTCAAGATTCCACAGCAGTTTAAAAAAGGATGTAATGACTCCTTACATTTCAAATGCGAACTTCAGGCTTGCTATAAAAGATTATAATACTACTGCTTTCAAAAATCATGATAAAAGAATAAAGAATGAAGTAAAACAATTATTGAAAAACCTGATTTTCAAGTTCAACTACACTGAACATGGAGCAAAACAAACTTCTATCTATGTAATAGACAATAAGATATCCGAAAAATTTCCCGAATAATTATTCATTTTTATTCCAATATTAAATGATAAATTCAAAAGATATTGTATATTTTTAGTTTGTGATAAGTTTTCAATATACTGCATAAATATTCGATGGGGAGTAGAATACATGAAAAAACTGGGTTATTCACAACTGTTTATAGTAATTTTTTTCAGCTTTGGAGGTTTTATAGGAGGTTATTTGCTCTGTGTAATTAACGGAGCAGCACCATTTTTGATAAATGATTTTAAATTAAGTACATATCAGATTTCTACAATAATGGGACTCATACTGTTTGGAGGATTAATAGCTAAAGTTATACTGATATTTCAGGATTATTTTGGTAGGAAAAAACTTATTTATATTAATCTTGTGTTATTTATCGTAGGCATTCTACTCTTTACATCAGCACATAATTACGAGTTATTATACTGGGGAAGACTTATTCAGGGGGCCGCTGCAATTATGTCAACTGTTGTTTTCACTGTCTATCTTTCTGAAATAGCTCCTTCAAACAGAAGAGGCATAATGATTGTATTTTTTCAGTTGGCATGGACAGCCGGTATGTTCATTGCCAATATAGTCAATATCTCTTACGTAAAAACCGGAAATTGGGAATTGATGTTTAATTTCATTATATTCATTCCAGTTATAATGCTGATATTTACACCATTTCTGCCAAGAAGTCCAAGATGGCTCGTGCTGCGCGGCAGGTTTAATGAAGCCAAAGAAATTATTACCGGAATAAATTATAAGATGAATTCAGATAATCTTAAGATTGAAATTGAGAGCGTAACTGCCGGTTCAGAAGTTAAATGGCTGAGTTCTTTCGCTCTTATTTTTAAATATAAAAAGGCTATACTTTTTACAATTTTGATTTTTGTATTAACACAGTTATGTGGCGTAAACGCTATAATGCAGACCAGTACTATCGTATTGAAAGACTGTGGAATTCAATCTACTTTTATGGCTGTATTCGGAACCGTGTTAATCTCAGGTTTCAATTTTATAATGACAATTGGAACGATACTTCTTGTGGAAAAACTTGGACGGAAAAGAATATTAAAAATTGGTTTGTATGGTTTCACAATATCGATGTTTGCTTTAGCTATTATTGTTGGTGTTATGCCCAAAATTGAACTAACAGGATGGCTTGCATTAATATGTATGCTTGTTGGTATCGGTTTCCTGGCTTTTGGTCCATGCGGAGTAGTATATGTACTAATAGCGGAAGTTTTACCTACTTCTGTAAGAACAGTTGGTATAATTATCGGAGGAATTTCATCTATTATTGTCGGAACGATATTTGTATCTAAATTTCTCATTATCGGAAATACTTTCGGTTTCTCTGTCCTTTTCGGAATGATGGGAGCATTTGCTTTGATTTATCTACTGTTCAGTATCTTTAAGCTACCGGAAACCGGTGGTAAATCACTGGAAGAAATTGAATCTGATATTTCATAACCTGATATCAAGTTATTTTTTTAAAATACAATTTAATTTATAAAGTCAATAAACTATTATTTACACGTAATTGATTTACCTCACCAAATTTAATTTTTTATATAAATAAAACAAAATCAATAAAAGAGGATAACTGTCTATGAGAAAAATTGGACATTCGTTAACATTTATTATTCTATTCTTTAGTTTTGGCGGATTTGTAGGCGGTTACTTACTAAGCGTAATAGCTGGTGCAGCACCTTTCATAATCAAGGATTTTTCCTTAAGCATAGAGCAAATTTCGACAATTATGGGATTAATTCTGCTGGGTGGAATAATCGCCAAATTAATGCTGCTACTTAATGATTATTTCGGTAGGAAAAAATTTATTTATGTTACAAATATACTTTTGATCGCAGGAATTTTAACTTTTACTTTTGCTGACAGTTACACAACTCTTTTCTGGGGAAGGTTTATCCAGGGCACAGGTGCCATAATGTCCACTGTAGTTTTCCCTATTTACTTATCAGAAATTGCGCCTACTAATAAAAGAGGAATGATGATAACGACATTTCAGTTATCATGGACAGGAGGTATGCTAGTTGCAAATCTGGTAAACTTGCAGTATGCCTCTACTGGAAATTGGCAACTCATGTTTAATATAATACTTTTTATCCCGGTTTTATTACTAGTATTTACACCATTTATTGTAAAAAGCCCAAGATGGCTTGCTTTAAAAGGAAGGTTCGAAGAAGCAAGAGAAA
>DASCNA010000191.1:0-14481 GCA_036011305.1 Victivallales bacterium | reverse complement strand
CCTTTTTAATTTGTTAAACTAAATAAGTGTAAAGTTATAATAGGCTTCTTCAAGCAGCCTGCAGGCTGCTTGAAGAAGAACTGACAGCTATGGAAATATATTTAATATTACCTATGGAACTTATTCTAGTATTGACACTCATAGGGCATGGGACCCAGTTTAATTCTGAATTTCTTTCTGCAGTCCCAATACTTTTCCCCCATAACCATTCCTTCACCCATTGTTGAAATTTCAGGGGATTCACCCATTCTGCACAGATATTTTTTATCAATCTTTTCCCACACACCAGAAAATTCTTCAAGTTTGACAGGCACATTAAAATAATCATAAAGTACAGCTACAAACGACCCTCTGCTTTGAGCGTGCTTTGCAAGAAAACCTGAATAATACGACTGCACATGGTCTTTGATACTTCCATGTTCTTTTATCGTTTTATAATCACATCCTGTCAGGCTTTTAAATATTTTCAAAAAATAGTCATCATCTTCACGGTCACTGCTCACTGCAGGCTGATAAAGCGCCCATTAGCGATAAAGAAATGATGTCATTCTATGATGAAACATATTAATAAAATTAATCAGTGAATCATCACTGTGATGTTTGCTTCTCTGATAGATATATTCTGTAAGAAACAGAGGAAGAGAACCGTTACTTCCAAGCAGTCCGAAACAGTTCACATCCATTTCGGGAACAGATCCGTCTTCAGGTTTTTTATATGACTGAATATCATTAGGGGTAAACGCAAGAGTTACATTCTGACCGAATCTCACGGGATCTTCATCAGGATTCAGTGATTCACCGATTCTAGGCATTGATTTCTCAGCACACTCGATACGCCTGACACCCTGAAAGAAATTCCAGGATCCCGGATTTTTCTCAAGCTGCTCTATATCATCTGAAATGTACCAGTTCTTGCAGGCCATCCTATCACCTTTCCACGTTTTATAGATTTAACAGTAGTTTTTGTAAAAGTATTGACAGGTGCAGAATATTTAAAAAATCTGTCCAGTATCATTCCAAGGAGAAAATAGTCATTGGATGATGAAGATTCATCAAACAGAACATCCACGGCTAAACCGTTTAAAAAAGTAAACATTCCGTTCCGGTTAAATCTCTGGGTATCCGGGACTATTTTTATTGTTTTAAGACCTTTTATATATTTTTTCTGTATATCAGATACAGCATACAGAGCTAATATATTTCTGATTATTTCACCGGTTTTTTCACCGCTTTCATCCTGCAGTGTCATGTAGTTCAAAGATACATGATTAATTATCTCCCAGAGCGAGGTAAAAAGATGGTCGCAATTAGGAGACGTAGGGCCATGCAAAAATTTTATCTTGCTCACAGGAAGATTTGAGTCAAATGTAAAATCTGTGTCTCCGCTGTTTCCCTGAGGTATGAGAAGCGGCAGATCCCTGTTGCTGCAGAGAGCCTTGATTTCTATTTCAGCAAGATTCCCGTTATACGGTGCCTCATCCTGATCCACAAGAGAAATATAGGTTTCAGTACCTATATAATTTGATCTTGTTCCGTTTTCCTGCTCGTTCTCTGTAATTGTCCTTGCCACTCTGTTCAGAGAGTAATAACCTCTGTTAAGAGACCTGTTTTCAAAAAAGCCTGATGCCGAATAAAGCGGTCGAAAAACCTGACCTTTGTTATCAGCTCTTTTGTAAGCTTTGACATCAGTAACTTTTACTACTTCAAAATCCTGTGTTTCCGTTCGTTCTCCCACAATATGAAATTCAGACTTGCTGTTATTCAAATGTATTCTGGAAAGTGTTTTTTCAAACAGGTTCACAACAGGGGTACAGAACAGACTGAAATTATTTTTCTTTATATTTCCTTTGACACCGGGTTTTTCTGTATCATATACGAAAATAATATTCACCTTGTCTGAACCGATTCGCCTTAACGCATCCCCGATTCCCCTGATTTTTAAAAACATGAAACTCTGAGGAAGATTAAAGTACTTTCTAAACAGCCTGTATCCCTCAAAGGTTCTTGCGTTAAAAGGATAAAGTGAGTCATCAATATCAAATCCTGTTGGTGTTATTAAATCAGTTTTTGAATTATCAAGAACTACCTGTGTTCCTTTATTTCTTCTGTCTTTTGGCTGAATTATTATCTGTCTGCAGTTGGACAGCATAAGCTCGTAAGTTTCCATTGTTATCTGCTGATTAGCATTTCTCAGATAGAGGTCAAGAGTGTCCATTTTTAGATCTGAAAAACTAAGATCACTGAGGGTATTCAGCTCAATTGACAGGCATGATTTAGACCTCTCGGAATAATCGATCTTAAGATAAGACATATCATCAGTATAGTATCTGGCATCAGCTATCTCTATAGGCCATAAAGTAACATCATGAGAAGTGGTGAACTGACATGATCTCACCTCTTTGCCGGGAATACTGCGAAGCTTTGTGCCTCTCTTTATATCGACACCCTCTGCAAGGCTGGTCTCATTAATATCAGGATCAAATTTCACTATCCACATGGCTGGAGCAGGCATAAGAAAATCAGGAAAAAGATTATCCAGCAGAGCCTGAGAAAGTCTGGGATAACCGGCATCAAGTTTATGATGAACCCTCGCCGCAAGATATGAAAAACCTTCAAGAAGCCTTTCCACATATGGATCTTCGCATGAAAATTCATCTAAATTTAATCGACCGGCTATCTTCGGGTTTGCCTTGGCAAACTCTCCGCCCATTTATCTCAAATGCTTTAATTCAAGATTGTAATACTGTAAAAAATCTTTGTTCATGTTCTCTTTTTTATTTTAGATCGTAGATTTTAAATTTCAGATATAACTTCCAAAGTGAAATCTACAATCAAAAATCTGAAATCCTTAATTAGTGTGTACCTTTACCGTATACGGTTTTGATGATGAACTGCTGGAAAAAGGATTGCCGGCACTTACCAATTCTGTATTAATATTTTTATGAGTACTAAGCCACTCTTCTGCTTCTTTTTTTGCCTTGGCAATATCTGATTTGGACATAGTTTTTGCAAACTGTATGATATTGTTTTGTCCCTGTGCACCACCGTTTTGAGCAGCTATATAATCCCATTTATAAGCTTTGATCATGTCCTTAGGTATTGAGCCTTTTCCCAAATAATAATATACAGCTAAATCCTGCTGAGCAGGTGTATACCCATTGTTAGCCGCTTTTTCACCCCAATATAAAGCTTTCTTATAATCCTGTTTAAATTTGACACCTTTATAGTATCCTGTGCTAAGTGCTGTTTGAGCCATAGGTTCTCCTAAATTTGCTGCTTTTAAAAAAAGTTTTTCTGCTTTTTTCATATTTTCTTTCACACCTTTTCCATCATAATACATAAGCCCCAAACCATATATTGCTTTAGGTTCACCAGCATCAATAGCTTTTTTATAAAAAGCAATAGCTTTTTCAGGATTCTTTTTCACTCCATGTCCGTTTAGATATAGAACTGCTAAATTCCCAAAAGCTTTTGGATTATTCTGTTCTGCAGATTTAGTATACCAATACATGGCTTTTTTATAATTTTGTGTAACACCTAAACCAGCATCATATAGCAAACCTAAATTATTTTGTGATTTAGCATTTCCTTCTTTTGCTGTTTTCTGCAGTTGATAAAAAAGTTGTGTATAATTGCCGGAAAAGCTATCATTAAACTCTGATGTTCCTGCAAACAAACTAAATGATGTTAGCAGTACTAATATAGAAATATATATTTTATTCATTTTTTATCCTATTCTTTAAGCTGACACTAAGGCTTTAGCTGCCGTTGCCGCTGTTTTTAAATTTGAAAGAGAAGTTCCAGTTACTGCTACAGCTTCTGCTGAAGAAAATGCAGTCCCAATATAAAAAGCTCCATAACCGGCAGAAAAAATTGCCAATGCGGCAATCCCTATGCCTGCAGCTGGCAAAAACTTATTCTCAGTATGGATCATAATTTTATAAGAGTTATTTAAATTTTCTCTATTTAAAAACCTTGGAGCAGTATTATCAGACAAATTTGTTTGAACAGCATTTCCATTTGTCGTAATAAGTCCTGTTCCAGGTTTTAAATTGAAGCGTTTCTGATGTCCCGGCATAAGAGCAACAATATTTTCCCAGTATGTAACAATATTTCCGTATGGCCCGTGAAAATCCCATTCATCACCGTCATCATCATCATTTCTGTTTTTATGATATGTTACATAAAGTTCCAGACTTCCGTTCCAGTCTACTTTTGAATCTGTTGTTTGTGTCAGCAGTTCAAATTTTTCATCGATTTTTTCAGTAAATTTCAGTGTAACTACTCCTGGTGCAACTTGAGCCTCTCCAGTAAGATTAAGCGTGAAACTGGCATCTATATCGTTGCGTTTCAAAGCTGAATTGTAAATATTTATATGTCTTTCATCAGTTTTTGTATAACTGGCATTTGTAAAATAAAAACCTTCAAATATGTCTTTCAATCCGCTGGTCCCAACCTTGAGTGGTTCTGACTCAACAACAGCCTGCATTCCCGGTCCGGCCATAATAACAGGACGTGTTTCAGCGGTAATTGCTAAATTCCCGGTTGCCTTTAATCCTATTTTTAATCTTCCGTCATTGTATATGACATAATTACCTTCCTGATTAAAAAAGAAACCTGTATACATCTTAAAAAGATCTTTAAGTTCAGCTATATTATTATCCTGGATTTCCTGGATTTGCTTTATAATCGGAAAGCAGGTCTCATCAACAAAATTTTTATAACCTTTTTGCGGATCAGTATCTATAGGCATATAATATGAAGCATTGTATTTACTATCTGAACCATTTGCTGCAGAAGTCGGTTTTGAACCTGATTTTTGATCGGTATGATTAATATTAAATATAGAACTTCCTTTAATATTATTCATGGATTTCACTTCATCAAATGAATGACCTTTTTTAAGGTCTGAACTAAAATCAACTTTTGGAGTTTTAGAATTATCAGCAGAATGTTTTTCCAATACATCCAGTGCTTTATCTGACATATTTAAACTTAAAGCACAACCTGGCAAAGGGTTAAAGTAATTCATTCTTTCTATAATACCTGTAGTATTATTTAGTACCACCCATTGTTTACCTGTAATTTTTTTAAGAACATTCACTGTTCTTTTTTCTCTGGAAGTAATCATTTTTTTTATCCTTTATATTAAACTGTAGTTCCAGTATATATATGACTGTTTGTATTCCAATCCCAAAGGACCAACTCGTTATTACTGCTGTCTTTCTGTTTAAATGAAATACAGGAACAATAAAGAGTTATAACTTTCTGATTTCCATATTTGGTCTCTGAAAATGCCTTCTGTACAAATATATTGCTGAAATAAAATGCATATGTCTCTTTGCCTGTCGCATTATCATAATCATAAACTACAAGTTCATTCACTGTTTTTTTGTTTTTAATAGAACTTATAAGTCCTGAAGTTGCCTGATCACTACCATCAAGGTCTATTATAAACTTACTCCCATTATTAGGAGTCACAGAAGAACTGGATACTTCACTCCATAAACCATTTTTAAGTACAGCACTACTTACCGGTTCAGCAGGAACTTTAAGCAACCTGCATTCAATTCCACCCTTAACTTTAGAATTTTTGAAGCTTGAAGTTACAGATGACATTGCATTTGGACCTTTAAAAACTGCAACCTGATACATATTTCTCTCCTTCAATATATAAATTTATTAAAATAATATTTCTCGATCATTTAATTCACCTGAACTATCTCCTACAGTTTTTTTAGAAACTACATCATCAACTGCCTCTGTAGAAAGTTCAGTATCAATATTCTTATTCTCATCTTCATTAAATCTAATATCAGTATTCAATGACGCTTTAAAGGATTTTCTTTCCATCATAATACTCAAAGCTTCCATAAAATCTTTACCAATAAGATTAATAGCTTTATTAACTACAAAAGGTACTGGACTGGTAGGTAAATTCAATTTATACCAATCATTAATCTGCTTGAACATATTAAGTACATCCTGTTCGCTATTGATGACTCCATTTGTATTTACAGTCTGTTCCTGTGAAACTGTCTGTAAAACAGGAGAATTGACCTGTTCAGTCGGTTTCTCAAAAACAGGTTCTACTTCTGATACAGTTTTTATATGCTCATTAAATAAACTGATCATTTCTTCAATGAATTTAATAAGATTGTTCAGGTTGGATACATTGTTCTGTTCACCGACTTTTTCTGTAATGAAATCATTAATTTCTGAGCAGAGTTTTATGATATCTTTCAATGAGTTCACAGTCTCAGTGTATTTCTCTTTATTGATATCGGAAGAAATATGTTCAAACTCGATATTTTCTAAACCTGCTCCTCTAACTGCAGTTTCATCGGCAAGAGTTTTAATGTCTTCGTAGCTGAATTTACCGATACGCTGTGTCTCGATTAAGTGCATTGTCTTCAGCATTGTGCAGAGATGTTCATGAGGCGATGCCATTGTAGCAAACGGGCTCAATCTTGAGAGTGTGTAGTCATCTTCATCTTCACTGTCAAGATGGGGCTGTATATTATCCCAGAATTTATCCAGCATATCCTTCAAAAGTTCAAGCCCTTTAATCAATCCTTCCAGACCGTATATCTCAGTAGAAGCATAAGTATAAAAGACCACCACCCATATATTTTTGCCTCTGAGAAGAAGCCCTTTGGACATTCTGAGTATATTTTTCCAGTCAGGCGGTTCGTAGGCAGACCATTGAGTTTCCTCTTTACCGTTGATCATCTCTTTTAAGATATAAAAATCTCCGTGATCCTCAAGATATTCACCGCAGGGATCATCATTCCTTATCGGTTCTAATAGTTTTTTTAAAGTTATCTGTGACATCTTTTATTATTTTAGATTTCAGATATATTTTTAATTTCAGATTTTAGATCTTAGATTTCAGATTTAAATTCAACATTAAACATATATCCGACATCATTCCCTTATTTAATAATTTATATTTTATTCAACATTTATGGCTCAGCAGAAGCCTCGCACTCCACATTTAGTACAATTTTCTATTTCAATTAACAGTTGTTAATTATCCTCAACTGATAACTAACAACTATCAACTGACAACTAACTCCCTTTAGCTTCATTAACCAGTTCAAATTTTCCTGTTTCTACGTCAATTTCTGTTTTCAGGTAAATTTTTTCAGCCATCTGCAGAGGGAGTAATGCTCCTGAAATTCTAATTTTAATTTTATGATTAGCCGCAAAACCTGATGTATCGCCCGAATCCTGAGTCATATCCACTTTAAGAGTTGCAGAATCAATCCTGCGTTCAAATTTTGATATAGTATTTCTTATTTCCTGAACTATAATTCTTCTGTTATTATCGTTATATGTCATACCTGCCAATGAATTCATACCGAAAGCAAGAGTTGAATTTTTAACATACTCAAAACCTTCCAGCTCATCTTCAGTGAAAGTTACATTTGTATTCAGAAGCCAGATAAGATCTCTGAGAACGACAGCTTTATATGCCTTGACGGATGTATCCCATTCACTGCAGCTTTCACTCTTAGCTGCAGTATGGTCATCGGTCAGCCTGCCGATCAGATCCGGCAATATTCTGTTCTGTCGCTTAATCATGATTATACCAATGGTTAATTATTAATTGTTAGTTGTTAATGATAAATTGTTAATTATTGATCTCCGAAATTGTAAAATTGAAGTAATTAACCATTAACAATTTATCATTAATAATTCAGTAAGTTACTTGCTGCTTCCTGTGTATACATGAGTATTGGTATTCCAATCCCATAGTACAGGTTCGTTATTGCTTTTGTCTTTCTGTTTAAAAGAAACACATGAGCATGCAAGTCTTACAATTTTACTTCCATCTGTGCTAACACCAGAGCTTGCTCCATTGACAAAAATTTTGCTGAAATAGTATCCGAACTGTTCTTTGTTTGATGTGTTATCAAGTTCATATACTACTAATTCATCAATAGTTTTCTTGTTTCTTAAATTAGAAATAAGAGTTGATGTTGCGTTGTCTGAACCATCAAGATCAATACTGAAACTGCTTCCTGCATTAGGAGTAGTTCCTGAGTGGGAAACCTCTGTCCATTCTCCGTTTTTCAAAACTGCATTACTTGCAGGTTCTTCAGGAATATTGCTCAGGTGACAAAGGATTCCTCCTTTAGCCTTCTGTGACTTAAGATTACCTGTTACAGTTGAATTCACCTTTGGTCCGTTGAATACTGCGACTTGATTTGATTTCATTTTATTTTCCTTTTCATTTTATATTAGATTTCAGATCTTAGATTTAAGATCTAAAGGTTCTACTACTTATTACTAATATTATTTATTAGAGTCCTTTTCTGAAGGTAATTTAGATACCAGTCTTAGTGAAACTGTCAGCCCTTCCAGCTGATAATGAGGTTTCAAATAGAATACTGCTTTGTAGTATCCGGGATTGGATTCGTCCTCAACTACTTCGACCTGTGCGCTTGACAGTGGAAATCTTGCTTTAGTATCTGCTGATGCATTTGAATCAGGAGTTACATAGTCACTTATCCAGTTATTAAGATATACATCCATTTCATCTCTTGATGTAAATGTACCGATTTTATCTCTTACGATACATTTGAGGAAATGTGCAAATCTGCATACCGGAAACAGATAAGGAAGCCTTGCAGCAAGGTTAGCATTAGCTGTGGCGTCCGGATCTCTGTACTCAGCAGGTGCATTTAGAGACTGTGCGCTTATAAATACTGCGTAGTCGGTATTTTTCCAGTGAACTAAAGGTATCAGACCTGCTTTTGCAAGTTCAGCTTCTCTTCTGTCTGTAATAGCAATTTCAGTAGGGCATTTCATATCAACACCGCCGTCATCAGTTCCAAAAGTAAAACATGGCAGATCTTCTACAATACCACCGCTTTCAACACCTCTGATCTGTGTGCACCAGCCGTATTGTTTGAATGCCTGATTAATATTAAGAGCCATAGCGTAGGCTGAATTGGTCCAGATAAATTTATCATGATCGCTGCCTGTAATATCTTCTTCAAACTCAAATTCATCAACAGGATTCTCTTTGCTGCTGTAAGGCAGTCTGCTTAAAAATCTAGGCATAGCCAATCCCACATATTTAGAGTTTTCAGAATCTCTGAAAGATCTCCATGGAGCATATTCAGCTGTCTGGAAAATTTTTGTAAGATCTCTAGGATTGCTTAATTCCTGCCATGAACTCATATTAAGAAGTTCTGGTGAAGAACCAGCTATAAAAGGAGCATGTGCTGCAGCGGCTATCTGAGAAATTCCTTTAAGGAATGCAACATCCTGAGCTTTGTGGTCGAAGAAATAGTCACCAACAAGACATCCGTAAGGTTCTCCTCCCGCTGTGCCGAATTCTTCTTCATACAGTTTTTTAAAAAGAGGATTCTGATCCCATGATATTCCCGAATATTTTTTAAATGACTGTGATACTTCCTTTTTAGAAGTATTCAAAACTCTTAGTTTAAGACCTTCATCCACTTCAGTATTTGATACAAGATATTCAATTCCTCTCCAGCTTCCTTCAAGTTGTCTGAAATCTTCATGATGGATAATGTGGTTTACCTGTTCGCTCAATATTCTGTCAATTTCAGAAATAAGAGCATTTATGCTGCTAATAGTATCATCACTGATCACGGCTGTATTTTCCAGTGCAACTTCAGCCAATGAATGTACAGCATTTGTTATTGCATCATGTGCAGCATCGGTTTTCGGTTCAAAAGCTCCATCGAGAAGTCTGTCAAGCTCATTTGCTTCCAATACACCTTCGTGCATAAGATTTTCTGTTAATGTTTCACTCATCTTAGTATTCCTTTAAATTTTAGATTTTAGATTTTAGATTTTAGATTTTTGCGGTTTCGAACAGAAATGTTCTACCAGGAAACAACTGATTTCCAATGACTTTTCCTAAAGACTTAATAAACAGAAGTGACATCATGCTAATTACCTGAAGTGCAAATAACTTTGTTCTGTTTTTTAAGTCGTTATGATTCATTTTTCCTGCCTGTCCTTTTATATCTGAAATCATAAATCTGAAATATTAGTTACTGCTTAATTTTTCATCTTCAGGTTTTGCTGAAGCCATCAGGCTTTTCAGCAGTTCAGGATCCTTAAGAATATTACCTACAAGTTCCTCTGCATTATCTTTACCGTCCATGTATGAAACAAGATTTGACAGCTCTTTTCTTGCGTTTAAAAGCTTGTTTAGTGAATCTACTTTTTCTGCAACCTTTGCAGGTGAAAAATCATCCATGCTTTCAAATTCCAAATCAACATTCAGGTTTCCTTCACCTGTTAAAGTATTTGGCACCTGAAATGCAACTCTAGGCTTAACAGCACTAATTCTTTCCTCGAAATTGTCAACATCTACTTCAAGAAATTTTCTTTTGGCGAACTTATCTTTATCAACATTAGATTTTCCTGACAGATCAGACATTACCCCCATTATAAACGGCAGATTAACCTTTTTTTCAGAACCGTAAAGCTCCACATCATATTCGATCTGAACTCTAGGGGCTCTGTTTCTGCCAATAAACTTCTGGCCGTTTTTAGAATCATTTTTTTTCATAATCTTTCCCTTCACTTAAAACCCTATTTCTATTTAATTAAGTAATATTTTTTCAAGTATTTATTTTTTATATTATTAAGTTAATTTTGTTATAGAACTGATATTTGATGAATAAACAAGTTTGACATAAAATGAAACTTTTTTGCCGTCATTCTTTATGAATGAAATTTTTGATATCCATGTATTATCATCAATCTGTTTTACATTCTTCCATGTCGTCCAGTATTCGCCTCTGAAAGCCTGCGGTCTGCTTGGCCCGTTAAACAGGAGACGTAGAGGACCCCATATTCCGTTCATAGCCAGTGACGCATTAGGATTATATCCTTTCAATGATTCAACAGTTCTAAAAAAGTCGAATCTGATTTTACCTGTTGACGGATAAGTAAGTTCACACAGATATTCAAGGTTGCTTGACCTTGTTCTAACAGAAACTGTTTTTTCCAGAGATTTAGCCTGAGACATTTTCATAATAGTCCAATAATCAGCTCCCGTATTATCCTGTTGTCCATCTTCAGGAGGAAGCAGATAAACTTTCAGTGTATGAGACTTACCATTTTCAGGAAGGATGTTTACAATAAGAGACTTAAGGGCAACTGCTTTTTTCATTAAATCACCCTGTAGATTTGGTCTCAACTGATTTACAGCTTCGTCAAAAGAAGGATCCAGATTTATGCTTCCGTTACATGCTGTATTCTCAGGATACGCGGATTTAGAAGGCCAGTATTTATAAACATTATCCTCAAGTTTCTTCAATTCCGTAATCGTCATACCGTTATTTCTCTGCCAGTATGTATCAACAGGGAACTCATTTGAATGTTCAAGATCAGTGATATATGCCCCAGCATTTGTTCTGATCTGATCTCCCAAACTCTGAAAAAACATAAGAGACAAACCTTCCCAATACTCTTGATAATAATTACGGTACTGATTTTTCTGTGTATATTTAAATACTGCTTCTTTGTAAAGGATATCATCATTTGTTCTAAAGATAATATCTCTGGATTTAATGGAGTTCGGAGCAATAAATATTCTGTCCCAGAATGAAATCAGAGCTACAGCCTTATTCTGAATAAATGAATTGGCAAAGTTTGTATTCATTCCGTCGAGGCTCTTCAGAATAATATCAAGTTCTCCGGTTCTTTCAGGAGTCAGCAGTCCTTTTGTGACATTACTGTAAACGTTGAAAGCATTGCCTATCACTTCAGCTGTTTTTCTATAACTGTTTGCAATCTGCCAGTACTGATACCTTTGATTTTTAAGAGTATCCCATTGAACAACTTCAGGCTGGGATGCTTCATTCAGTATTTGATTCCAGTACATGAAATACTGATCAAGATAAGCATAATAATTGGTTCTGGCAGCAGCATATCTGCTTTTAACATCATTGAGGTGTATTACTTCTACTTTTCTGTCTACTATACTGTTGATATTTTTCCACTCATTGGTCACTGCAGTGAAATAATCAGGATTAAATATCTGGTTGATCTTATAGTCATTCAGTTTTGTATAATGCACAGTTATTTGAGGCACTGCCGTATCAACAAGTGCAGTGTTGTCGGTTTCAATATTGCTGTTCATCTGATCCATGTCATCTAGTAATGTGAGATAATTATTTCTGGCATTAACTGTTCTCACATCTTTTGACGGATATAATAAGTTAGACCTTACTGACTGTTTTGCTGCAGTATTAAGGTTACTTTTGTCAAATGAAATATAACTGAATACATTAACCCAGTAAATTGAAGTAAAGATTATCAAAAAAGCAAACAATCCGAAAACAGCGGATATACCTGCAATACGTTTCCATTTGTAGGATTTTCTTAAACTGGTAATCCTCATAGAAATATCCCGGTCTTTATACAATACATTTTCAATAAACTGTTTGATAAACAAAGAAGGAACCTGTACGGCAAAATCTCTTTTTCTTTTGAATTCTACTTTTTCATTCGCCTCTGAATAAAATAATTTATCGTAAAAACCTGTATTCTGTTCGGCAGAAGTAAAATATATTCCTCTTACAAACATTGGCACAATATTGTATTTCTTTTCAAGAAGTCTAGAATTTGCATATACTCCAAGAGTTATTGCATCTGTCAATGCCGCAACATTTAATGATATTCTTCTAAGGTTTTCTGAAAATGCGAAATAAGAAGCTGTATCATAGTATTCAGATTTTGAGGATTCAGATATGAATTTATGGAGAAAACTGAATCGCTGTTTTTCTGTGTTTTCAACAATAGAATCCATGTGATTCAGAAAATCTTTTGAAGAGAATTTTTCACCGACAAGGTTTAGTTTATTGGTCCATCCGAATATCTGATTATAAAATTTAGGTTCGAGATTTCTGACAAATTCGTTAAAACCGCATATTTTATCAGATTTTGTTACAACGAGGTGCAGTGGGATACATATACCCAATGTCTGCTGAATATGATTTATCAGTTCGGAATATTTTTTCCCGACCTGAGTAATATACTCTTTATTATTATTGATCAGTTCATCTGCCGAAACTGACAACAGTATTCCATTCAGATTCAGGAGATTCTTTCTTGTTCTTAAGAATTGCAGAAATGTATCAAAATCATTGTTCAGATCTTTTTTATCCTGTGTTTCTGTTTCTTCACCAGTTTTTACTTCAGGCTCGTTAATATCATATTTCCAGAGGAGCATTGATTTATTGAAATATGTACGTATTTCCGGTGATGCGATTTCCTTTGGTTTGAAAAAATGAATGTCACTTTTCTCAACCAGTTCAGTTTTACCTGTATTTTTGTCTCCAAGCAGAAGAAACCATGGTATACTCAGCTCACTCTTCTCCGTAAGTCTGGAAAACTTTCCACTGACTTCATTAAATTCATTAATAAACAATTCCATTCCATTTTTACTTTTAATATCATAATAAAAAAGAACGATTATCAATATATCAATAAACAGTAGAGCTCCGAATGATATACATAACAGCAGGCTTGCCAGGCTGCCGTTAACAGCAAGCCAGAAGAGTGATATTATCAATATAAGCAGAAATAAACCGGCAAGCATGTACAGAACTCTCTGCCATAATGATACTTTTATTAGTTTTTCATATATCCAGACGACAAATCTCCTGATATAATCCCATGCCGAGAAAATAATATTTCCGGCGAAATTTTTTAGTGTATTTCCATTAATCATTTTGAATCTAATATCTCTATTTTAATTTTCAGTATTAATAACTCAGTTAGCAATTCTATTTATATAATTTGCACCGCGGTTCTTTATATAATCAGCACCTTTGGCTTTGACTTTCGGATTTATAGAACCCGAGAAATCATTTAATGTACTCTGGGGCTGCTTTTTGCTGACAATCAACTGTTCTATCTGTACATTTTTGAAAGCCGTGTTTGCCTTTTCCGTTGCTCTTATATAGAGGAACATATTACTTATAATCCATACAAACAGAAGGAGGACAACTACTATAATAAAAGTCTTTGGACGCCAGAAAGTTATAAAGAAAGGAATTTTACCTGCCTCTCTGCTCTCATGGCAGTCATTCTCTATTATAAATTCAGGATTCTGTGTCAATGCTTCAGGTATATTGTCCGCCAGCTTCCACATAATCTGTTGAAGTTTTTTTGGATTATTTTTGTAAATACCCTTAAATCCCAGACCTATGCAAGTGTAAAATATATATAGGCACTCTTTCTGGGTCTGAACTCTGTCTTCAAAAATTTCATCAAGTATTTTGAAAAATTTATGATCACCTGTCATTTCAGCATACTCGTATGCCATTCTTTCGGAATCCCACTGATCAGCAAATGATATTTTTGACTCAGAAATCATAGAGTCTGTAAAGAAAACAAGAGGGAGTTTGATCATATGGTATTGAAGACTTAGAATCCTGTCCTGAGATACTTTATGCTCAATATCACTCAATATTCTGC
>DASCNA010000190.1:0-10474 GCA_036011305.1 Victivallales bacterium | reverse complement strand
TTTCAAAATTTAACAAAGCAATAGTACAAAACAAAAAACAACACAGCGTTTCAAACAACAAACACAGTAACTATTTTAAATTTCAACATTTAAATTTCAAAATTCAAACTCTCACACATCAAATTGCCAAAATCCCAACAATAAAAAATCCACAATTTCAAAATTCAAAGCTGCATTTGTTCAAAATACACGACCCGGCGTCCATTTTGAAGTACCAAAAACATACAGTTGCGACAAATGACGAAATAGGCATAAAATGGCCTGAAAAAGAAAACTTTGAACTTCCAAAGCCAGAAGATTTTACTTTCAATATCTTATATGAAGATAATGATTTACTGGTAATAGATAAGCCTCCTGGTGTTGTTGTTCATCCTGCAGCAGGTAATTGGTCAGGCACAGTAGTGAATGCACTTATCGGTAGAGATAATAATTTTTCAGAACAGTTTATTAACGAAGATGGTGAAGATGGTGTACAAAGGCCGGGTATTGTTCACAGACTGGATAAGGATACTTCAGGATGCCTGATTATAGCAAAAAATCCTATAAGTAAATTTAAACTTTCTGAAAGTTTCTCTACACGTAAAGTTAAAAAAGAGTATAGTGCTATAGTTTACGGTCATCCAGAAAGAACTCATTTTGAATTAGAGACATTGATCGGGCGTCATCCTATAAACAGACAGAAAATGAGTGTTGTAACCAGAAATGGAAAAAATGCAGTTACAATATGTGATTTGGTAAAAAAAGGTTTTATTTCAGATATTCCTGTGAGTTTAATGAAGATAAAAATTTTGACAGGAAGAACTCACCAGATCAGAGTTCATTTAGCATACAAAAAACTACCTGTTATTGGAGATACTGTTTACGGAGGGAGGGCTAGGCTGGTGGCAGAAAGACAACTGCTACATGCTGGAAAAATAGAGTTTCCTCATCCTGTCACAGGAGAAAAATGTACTGTTAAAAGTCCTTATCCAAAAGATTTTAAATATTTTCTTGAACAATTTTAACTTGACGTTTGCCTTTATCTGTTCTTTCTATATTGACAGTTATTCGTCCCGGTTCAAGGATATCTTCTATTCTTTCCGACCATTCTATTAATGTAATAGCATTGGCATCACTTATATACTCATCAATACCAAAAGCCAAGGCAGAATCAGAATCATTAATTCTGTATAGGTCTAAGTGGTACATCCATTTATTGTCGGAGGCTTCATACTCTTTTACAATATTGAAAGTAGGGCTTGATATAATATCTTTGATTCCCATTCCTCTGGCAAAACCTCTGGCAAAAACAGTCTTGCCCGCTCCCAGATTACCGCTTAAACATATTACAGAACCGAAAGGGGTATGTCTGGCTAAATCAAAAGCTATATTTTCTGTATCCTGTTCTGAAGTGCTATATAAGGTTTTTATATTTTTCTGCAAAATATATCTCCATAATTAATTTTTTTAAATACATTATAATATAACAACAGTTTTAATAATTTTAAACTTAATAAATTATATTATAAAGTGTACAGTTGGCCAAATATTCTGAATAAGAAGAATAATTACAGATAAACTTATAAATGATACTATTGTTGATACAATTATTAGTTCTGAACTTTCTTTGATATAAAGTTTTTTGTCAACAGCAATCATATATGTGCTGCTGGCACAGGGAAGCGACATGAGCAGAAAACCGCATGCTGCCCAGAATGGATTAACATGAAATACCAGCATCATTATCAGAGTTACAGTCGGCATTATGATAAGTTTAAGTACGCAGCCGAGTGTAGTAGCTCTGTTGAAAAAAGAATTAAATTTTATATCAAGCAGTTTTTCGCCAAGTATAAACATTGCACAGGGGCCTGCTGTCTCTCCAAGCTGATGACAAAAACCGGATAGAACCATTGGCAGATGAATTTTGAGAGCTGAAATAATAATACCTGCAATGATTGCGAGCATAATTGGCTGTTTAATCATTATCTTGAGTAGTTTTTTATGAATTTGTCGAGATTTCGGCTGTTTTTTTTCCGTCAGTTCAAGGACTAAAATTGTGCAGCAGAACAGTATTGTTGTCAATAAATTAATCATGGCAAGTGGAAGCAGAGATTTTTCTCCAAACAGAGATAACAGTATTTGAATTCCCATAAATGCAGTGTTTGGAAAACTCAATGCAAGTGATCGCAATGAACTGATAGGAGCTGATTTCTCTGCCAGATATGAAGCAATAAAAATTATTGTATAAAATGCTCCTAAAATTATGGCTGATATAATAATAAATTTAATATTCATTAATTTTTCAATCGGTGCTTCAGCAACAGCAATAAATAAAATTGCAGGAAGTGCAAAATATAACACAAACCTGGAAATAACTTTATCACTGTTTTTTCCTAATATATTGGTTTTTTTGCTAAGGGCGCCTAATAGCATCAAACCAAATATCGGCAATAAACTATCTAAAACTATATTCATAATATATTTTCCTATAAAATATTTATTGGTCAGACCAATAAATATAATTGCAAAATATCCATTTACAAATATGAAAGAAAATAGTATGAATATTATTCTAAAAAAAGCAGTTGATTTTGAAGGAGAAGGCTAGAACTATTGGATTATTATTAATTGAACATAGTGGCATGTTCTTCTGCATATCTCTTTGCTGCATGAGGATCTCTGTTAATAATTGCCCTGCATAAATTCTTATGAATTTCTATCAGTGAATTATCCATAGACACAGTAGAGGATCTATAATTGATTGTAAATTCTACAAGTTTTTCGACAGCACTGTATAGTGTAATAAGTAAAATATTTTTGGAGTATTTTGCTATTGACTTATGTATTTTCTTATCATATTCAGCAACGGATTCAGCTGAGGATACATTATCAAAATTTGTCAAAAGCTTTTTCAGTTCCTGCTTTTCCATATCTGTAATATTTTTAGCAGCTAGAATTGATGATCTAATCTCAAACATATTTCTTAATTCAAATATATCTTCTATTTTGCCGTTCTGAAGCTGAAATGAAAGTGAAATAGGTTCGAAGCAAAAGTCAGAAATATTATTTGCTATGTAATTACCGTCGCCGTGACGTGATTCTATAATTCCAATTATTTCAAGCGTTCTTAGTGCTTCACGAACAGATGACCTGCTTACATTATAATTTGATACTAGAGTTCTTTCTGCAGGCAGTTTATCTCCCAACTGCAGTTGGCCGGAAACTATCTGATTTTGAATATCAGTTATTATTTTTCTATAAACTTTACTGTGTTTATTTTCATTCATGGTTTTAAAGTTAAAAGTTTTTAATGGCATTATACATTTTTAAAAACTGAGAAGTGGCCTTAACATCATGTACTCTGATTATTTCTATATTATTTTGTGCTGCCCATGCTGCTATAGCTAAATTGCCATAAACTCTTTTCCTCAATATTTTTTCATTAATAATATCGCCTATAAAAGATTTTCTCGAGGCACCGAGAAGAATTGGGAATCCAATATTCTTAAGCTTATTAATTTTTGATAATAATTCTATATTCTGAATAGTATTTTTGCCAAATGCTCCACCGCCCAGACCGGGATCAATTATTATGCATTCATCGTTTACGTCGTATGATTTTGCCTTTTTAACTGCTTCTGATAAAAAGTCAGATACATCATTAATCAAATTATCGTATCTATAATCAGATTTTTCAGTTTTAGGCTTTTCTTTCATGTGCATTAAAATTAATCCTGCTCCTGTCTCAGATGCTATTTGAGCGATTTTCTCAGAGTACACAAGTCCGCTTACATCATTAATTATATCTGCTCCTGCTTGAACTGACTCATACGCAACTTCAGGCTTCATTGTATCAATACTTATAATACTGTTCGGATAGTTCTTTTTGATGCCTTTAATTATGGGTAGAACACGTGATAATTCTTCACCAGTACTGACATTTGAATTATCTCCAGGTTTTGTTGATTCTCCGCCAATGTCTATAATATCTGCTCCGTCTCTGTACATAGTACAGCAGTGATTGATTTCTTCATCAACTGTTTTATACGAACCGCCATCTGAAAAAGAATCAGGAGTCGCATTATGGACTCCCATTATCAAAGTTCTTTTATCAAATTTAAGAGTTCTAGTCTTAAATTTTATTTTCATTTTTTTGTTTATTCTTCAGTCGTTTGAGTTTCTGTATCTTCAGTTTTGTCCTGTTCATCATTAATGGTTTCGTCAGTTTCAACGTCATTGTGATCAATTTGATCCTCGTCAAATTTTATTTCCATCAGCTTGGCAACACTTGCTATGGAGTCATCTTTACCTCTCAGATCCATTATTCTGACACCTTTAGATGCTCTTCCTATTGTTCTTATCTCATTAGTAGGAATTCTTACAGTCTGACCTGATTTTGTGGTAATAATGATTTCATCTCCATGCTCAACATGGATAGCGGAAATTACCTGTTCATTATCATTTAAGCGCATACTTACAACACCTTTTGCACCTCTTTTAGTCATCCTGTAAGTATTTATATAGCTTCGTTTCCCCATTCCACCATCACTGATAACAAGTACCTGAGGGGAATCATTTTCAATTGTTTCAGCTTCTGAATCTTCTTCGGTTAATAGTTTCCCATCTTCTTCTTTAGATTTGACTGCCAGCATACTTACTAAATAATCATTTTCTAATTTAAATCTCATAGCAGTAACGCCTCTTGCAGTTCTTCCCATAGGCCTTACCTGGCTTTCTAAGAATCTGCAGGCCATACCCTGAGAACTGTTGATCAATATTTCATAGCTTCCGTCAGTAATTGAAACATCAACAAGATCGTCATTATCTTCAATAGAAATTGCTCTTATTCCACCTTTTCTTAAATTTTTAAAAGCAGAGAGCAGAGTTTTCTTAATATATCCATTTTTAGTAGCCATCGTTACATATAAGTTATCTTCAGTCATATCTTCCTGTTTGACTGTTAACATAGCTTTAACTTGTTCTCCAGGCTCAACTTTGATAAGGTTTATTATAGCTTTACCTTTACTTGTACGGCTTCCTTCAGGTATTTCATAAACATTTAACCAGTACATGCTTCCTTTATCTGTAAAGAAGAATATCAAGTCATGACTGTCAGCAACGAATAAGTGTTCAACATGATCTTCATCTTTTGTATTCATGCCTTTGACACCTTTGCCTCCTCGGTGCTGAGTTTTGAATGTATCTGTATGAACTCTCTGGATGTAACCAGTATTTGAAACAGTTACTATACATGCGTGTCTCTCGATTAAATCTGCTATGCTGAAGTCATCTACAGAATGCTCAATTGCAGTTCTTCTCGGATTATTGTATTTGGTTTTTACTTCAAGCAGTTCCTCTTTCATTACATCCAATCTTAGCTGCCTGTCTGCTAATAATGATTTCAAATAGTCAATATGCTTCATTAATTCTTCATATTCATTTTGCAGATCTTCTATAGCCAGGCCGGTAAGTTGATGCAAACGCATTTCAAGAATTGCATTTGCCTGAATTTTAGTTAATTTAAAGCGTTCCATCAAAGCATCACATGCTGTATTTTTATCTCTCGACTCACGAATTATTTTGACTACTTCATCGATATTTTTTACAGCAATTAATAATCCGTCAAGAATATGTGCTCTGGCTTCAGCTTTTTTGAGGGCAAACATGATTCTTCTGGTTATAACTTCCAGCCTATGATCAACGTATGCCTGTAAAACCTGTTTTAAATTCATTGTTCTTGGTCTATTGTGGTCAACAACAAGAAGTGAACATGCAAAACCTGATTCAAGTTGAGTATGTGCATAAAGTTGATTCAGCACTACGCTGGCCATTGAATTTCTTTTAATATCAATGACTATTTTTATACCGACTCTTCTGCTTGTTTCATCTCTAAGCCCTGAAATTCCGGTAATTCTTTTGTCTCTAACAAGATCAGCTATTTTTTTTACCATATTTTCTTTATTTACAGCATATGGTATTTCTGATACGACTATCTGCTCTTTACCATCTTTTTCAATAATTTCGGCTTTTGATCTTATTTTTATAACACCTCTACCGGTGTGGTACAATCTATGTATTTCTCCCAAACCTCTAATAATAGCGCCGGTAGGAAAATCGGGGGCCTTGATATATTCCATCATTTCTAGAATAGATATCGTCGGATTATCAACCAATGCTATTGTAGCATCGATAACTTCACCGAGGTTGTGAGGAGGGATATTAGTGGCCATCCCAACACCGATTCCAGTGGCACCGTTTACCAGTAGATTTGGGTATTTGGCAGGTAATACTGTCGGTTCAACAGTTGTTTCATCAAAGGTAGGAACCATATCGACTGTATTTTTATCGATATCAGCAAGCAGTTCTTCAGCCAGGCGTTCCATTCTGCATTCTGTATAACGATATGCAGCTGCAGGATCACCATCGATACTCCCGAAGTTTCCCTGTCCGTCTATCAACGGCATTCTCATGGCGAAATCCTGAGCCATCCTTACCATAGTGTCATAAACAGAACTATCTCCATGAGGATGATAATTACCAATTACTTCACCAACAACCTTAGCACTTTTAGTGAAAGAATGGGATTTTGTCAAACCAAGTTGTCTCATTGCATATAATATACGTCTGTTACCTGATTTTAGTCCATCTCTTACATCAGGAATAGCTCTACCTATATTAACACTTAATGAATATTGCAGATATGCAGTATGCATAATATCTTCGATGTTTACAGGAATATCATTTTCTCTGATATCAGTTATTTCTTCGGTCATTGCTGAATATTAACTCCTAACTTATATTAAGTTAATTTATATATAAAATATCTTTAAATTCTGATAATATTTTATGATTATAATTTCTTGAAATGTACATATATTAATCTACTTCAAAATTGACTTATGGCAAGTATTATATCAGCTATAAATGTATAGTTAGCAAAATATTACTAGCAGAGTAGTAAAATGTACTGAAATATATTATATCATGATATACTTGAGAGTATATTATGAGTTATGTTTTTATACATAAAAAATTATATACAATTGAGGAATATAAGATTTTTTGCCGGAGGAGTATATGAATCACAAAAATAACTGTGTTGTATGTGGTGCAGATATTATATATTTGGAAAATTTGGTTGAGAAAAAATGTTATTACTGTCATTCAAAATTAGATACTGACACTATATGCAAAGTGGGACATTTCATATGTGACACCTGTCATAGTGCAGGTGCTTTAAACTTAATAGAAAAATTTTGTATATCTACAGAGCTTTTGGATCCTATAAAGATGGTTAATATTCTAATGAAGAATCCTGTAATTAAAATGCATGGTCCCGAACATCATTTTTTAATTCCCGGAGTACTGCTTGCCGCTTATTATAATTTTATAAAAAAACCTGAATTAAAAGAGAGTATGATTATTAAAGCAAGAACGAGATCTAAAAGAACTCAGGGCGGAAATTGCGGTTTTTTAGGAAATTGTGCTGCGGCTGTAGGAACAGGGATTTTTGTAAGCTTAATAACAGGAGCTACTCCTCTTTCAAAACAGGAGTGGAGAGTCAGTAATTTAATGACTGCTGACAGTCTCCATAAAATAGCTGTCTGCGGAGGACCTAGATGCTGTAAAAGAAATACTTATATAGCCATTTTAGAAGCTGTAAAATTTGTAAATAAACATTTGAATATTCATCTGCGTGCAACTGAATCAATCAATTGTACATATAGTAATTTGAACAAAGAATGTATTGCCAAAGACTGTCTTTTCTATAACGAGAATTTAAAATGAGTTTTCTCAAAAAATCAAAACAAATTAAAAAAGCTGTCAGTGATGTCTGGGATGAGCATCATAAATCTATTAAATTAGTATTAAAGGATAACTTCTCTTCAAATTTCTTATCCCGTTTTAAAAGAGGTGAAATAATAATTTCAGAAGAGTTTATCAGGCATAATTTAGAAAAAGCTCTACTGGAAGACAATGAAATATTTATGGAACATTTGATATGCAGTGATGCAAATATTTCTATAGGATTGTTGATTAATAAATTTTCGAGTGAAATTCATGTTGTGTTCAGACTTCATATTTTACGTGCAAAGATTAATAACCATGAACAAAGAATTATTTTTGATATTAAGCAAGTGAATATCAAAGGTAGGAATTTTTTAGGAAAAATTCTTATTAGCATTATAAAAACTATAGTCTCAGGTATTTTTAGAAAATCCATACTGCCTTCAGAAATAGCTGATATCATTAAATTTGATACCAAGGATAATAAAGCTTATATAGAGTTAAATGAATTAGAGATAGTTAGACAAAAAGCTGTGCAGCCCTTACCATGTACTTCACGCTCGTTATTTGAACTGATATCAGTTTCCAGAATAATTCATTCTAATGTAGGTTTAGTAGTAAAATGTAAATTAATGAGTAGTTAGATAGAATGGAAAAACGGGTTGAATATAACTGCATTCCTCCTTTATGAAATTTGAAATAGCAATACCTAATAATCTCACATTTTTTTTGTTAGAATCAGTTTTTGAGAGAAGTAGTTTTGCGTAATTATATATTTCATCAGGTGAATTAGGGATAGATGTTTCAGAAGTAAAACTTCTTGTGATTGAAGAAAAATCATGAAATTTTACTTTTACAGTGATAGTTTTTCCATGCATATTGTTTCTATTCAGACTGGTAACTAAAGAATTTGCTAAGCTGAATAACTCTTTATGCATTTCTTCAATTGAGGAAAGATCTTTATGAAATGTATTTTCTTTTCCTAAAGATTTTCTAATTCTATTTACTTTAACAGGTCTGTTGTCAATTCCTCTGCATATTAGATAGTAATATTCAGCACTGCTTCCGAAAATTTTCTTTAAACCGTTTAATGTATATTTTTTCAGATCAATGCCGAATTTTATGCCGAGACTGTTCATTTTTTTTTCTGTTACCTTACCCACACCGAAAAATTTACCTATTGGCAATTGATCAATAAAGTCTTGAGCGTTATTTGGTGTAATTACAGTTAATCCATTCGGTTTCTTGTAATCTGAAGCAATCTTAGCTAGAAATTTATTATATGAAACTCCTGCAGAAGCTGTAAGACCGGTTTTTATATAAATTGTTTTTAATATATCCTTTGCTATCAATGTAGCTGATTTTTCATTTTTTTTGTTAACTGTTACATCCAGAAAT
This sequence comes from Victivallales bacterium, assembly GCA_036011305.1. Classification (GTDB taxonomy): domain Bacteria; phylum Verrucomicrobiota; class Lentisphaeria; order Victivallales; family GWF2-38-69; genus DASCNA01. The sequence continues at coordinate 1,309 of DASCNA010000190.1, read as the reverse complement.
GCTTCATCGATTGACAGAGGTTCAATTAAATCAGTATAAGTTTTAAAGATACTTCTAATCTGTATTGAGGCTTCCATGTATATTGAAAAATTTGGTCTGATAAAAATGGCTTTTGGGCATAGCTTATATGCTTTGTATGCAGGCATTGCTGAATGGATACCAAATTTTCTTGCTTCATATGAACAAGTAGAAACTACACCCCTTGAATTCGGCATACCTCCAACGATTACGGGTTTACCTCTGAGGTCAGGATTATTTCTCTGTTCAACAGCTGCAAAAAAAGCATCCATATCAATATGTATTATTTTTCTGGTACTATTTTTATTTATTACCTTCATAATCTATACGCTGCAATTTTTCAGTTAGAAATCAGAAATTCTAATTTTAATATAACTTATCAATAACTATAGTTTATTATGATTTTTAAATTAATTATATTTTATTTGACGTAAAAACAGCTTTGAGAAGTAGTGCTAGATGTTAAGAAAATTTACCATAGTATTTTTGAGTTTGATAACAATTTATTTGTTCACAGGTTGTAGTGGTATTAATAATATAATATTCAATCAAAGTGATATTATGAAACTACAGTCATTTTTTGTTAAAAACAACGGAGAATTATATTATAAGGGACGTAAGCATTGTGTAAAAAATAATTTGGGTGATTCAAATATTTACAATTTTGATAAATACTCTATTGTGGTAGAACCTATTGACTGGACAGAAAATGCATATGAGGTTTTTATATTTATAGGGCATATAAAAAACATTAAAAATTTAAGGAAGAACGAATTATTCAGTATTGATAATAGTGTCAGTACAAGATCTTTTGCCAACAGCAATGATTTAAAGAAATATTTTAAAACAAATAAGATAGGATTTAAGGGCTTTTATCTGGGAAGCCATATTGATAAACAAGATTTACTCAAAATAGAGAAAAGTACAGATAATATTAGCACCATTAATGAATCTAAAGATCATGATAAATACATATTTATATATGGAAAAACTGACGGCATATTTTTTCAGTTGGAATATCTGAATGGATATTTAATCTGGATGCATTTTCTATCTATGGAATAAACAATAAACAATGGAAAGTTATTTAAATATGAATAATAAAGATAAATTTAATTATGATAGTATATTGGAATTTTCCACTAAATTAGCTCAAAAAGCCGGAGAATTGATAAAAACAGAGAGAAATAAAAAACTTATTTTGGATTATAAGAACGGCATTGAACTTGTAACTTCTGCAGATATTATGTCAGATAAACTGATAAGAGAAGAAATTTATAAACATTATCCT
>DASCNA010000189.1:0-11219 GCA_036011305.1 Victivallales bacterium | reverse complement strand
AATCAAGAAAAAGAAGATAAAAAGGAAGATTATATGCAGCAGGGTAGCCTGTTTGTAAAATAAGAAATTTTAAAAGCAAGTAATTCCCTTTTAGGGATTCACATTAACAAGCCACCAGTTTGACTGGTGGTATATGACTCTAATATTTATTATGAAATATGATTAAAATTATTCACATTCTATAAAAAATATTTTCCAGCTTAGACCAGTTAGATTAGTAAGAATTTTTAAAATGTTTTACCTAACACTATTCTAAAGCCAATTCTACTGTTTTTAGTATGTGGAGAAATAAATCTTTGAGAGGAAAGTGTGGTATTATTCTTGTCAGTTGAAGCACTGCCTCCGCGGATAGCTCTGTCGCTATATGTTTTCCCTAATGTCACCGGGTTTATCCTTGCCAGTATTGATTTGTTTCCAGCAGCATCATAGCACCATTCCCATACATTTCCCAATGTATCGTAGAGACCAAATTTATTCGGTCTTTTTGTTTTAATGTTATCTATTTTATCGATATCATAAACAGCGTACAATAAAAGACGTTCATGCATGGGGCCATGATAGTATAATTCAGTGCTTCCGGCACCAGCTGCATACTCCCACTCAGTTTCTGTTGGAAGCCTGTATTCATAACCTTCAGGAAGTCTTCCTGCTTCTTTTTCTTTTGCTGTGAGTAAGCGGCAGAATTTTATTGCATCATGCCACGATATATTAGTAACCGGATTCATTAATTTATTGGAATCTACATTTTTTGTGAGTTTTATTGGAAACTTTTCATATTGGCCAGCGGTAATTTCATGTGTACTAATGTAAAAACTGTTCGTTATGAATACTTTTTGCTTTTCAGAAACTCTTAAAGTGAAACTTCCCGGAGCTATTTTTATCATATCGATATTTAATCCAGAAACAGTAAAGGATTCTCTGCTTAAAATATTTTCTGAATGTTTTAAAACTGGAGTTGTAACGCTTTTTACAGAATTATTATGAAGTAAAAATAGGCCGAAAAGTATAATAGAAGCTCCAATAAGACATGCGGCTGATATCAAGGCAATCCTTGTATATTTACTATTTGAACAGATGTTTTCAATAGGAATTTTTCTTCGAATAAACAGTTTAGTTTTGTATAAACTGATTTTATTTTTTGTCGCAATTCTGAATTCATCAAGAATTTCCTTTGCAGATGGCCTCATCATCGGATTTTTATTCAGAGTTTTATCGATTATTTTTGCAATTGATAAGTGTATTTCAGGACATAATTCTTTTAATGGTTCCGGTAATTCATTCTGAATAACGTAAGTTATTTCTTTGTTGTTCAGGTGATTCAGTTCATATGGTAATCTTCCAGCAAAAAGTTCATATGCCATAACACCGAATGAATAAATATCTGAATAGAAGTTTCTAGGTTTTCTATCTGTAGCATCAATATTTTCCGGAGACATATAGGCAGGAGTTCCGAAAAACTCACCATATGTTGTAGTATAAATGTTATGCTTTGCTTCTATTGCTTTTGTCAGACCGAAATCCAGTATAAATACTCTGTTACTTTTATTGATTATTATATTTCCGGGCTTTATATCTCTGTGTTCAAATCCCTGACAGTGAAGATTGCTTATTATTTCAAGTACCTGTGTCAATATATTGAGTTTCTCTTCGTAACTGATTTTGTTTTTATGTATAAATTTATTAAAAGAAGTTCCTTCTATGAGCTCCATCACGCAGAATACTAAACCTTTTTCTTCACCCCAGTCAAAAATCTTAACACATCCGGGTACGGAAATATTAGACTGAATCTTTATTTCCTGCATAAAGCGTTGTTTTGCTTTTTCTGAAGAAGCTATGCCCTTACGCAGTATCTTCAATGCTACTGTGCGCCCAAGTTTTGAATCCAAGGCACTGTAAACTCTTGAAAGCCCTCCTTCGCCTATAAGTTGTAGGTTTGTATAACGTCCAAACTCTTTTAAGGTAGAGAAGGATGAAATATCATCTATGGCAAGGTTTGGTGTAGCATTGCTTACTCTTGTATGTTTATTATTCATCTTCAGTACCTATTAAAGTTTTTACGGATGGGAAAAATATAAATGTTACAGTATATAGTTTATTCATAAGTCTATAACTTTTGCAATAGAAATGATATTGTTTATGAATTCGAATGAACAAATATTTACTATAAATTCGTAAATATTTTATCAATCTTACACAAATGGAAAAAAAAGAGATTATATTTTTTAGAATATTGATATTTTTAAAAAATTTATTGAAAAATGGTAGTTTCCTAACTGGCAATATGTAGTTTTTTAAATGATTAAGTGATGCAACAAGGGTAGTAAAATGTTTTGTTTATAATCTGTATTCTTGATTATTCACAGACAGTATTGCAGAGCAGCGATATAAATATGAGCCATGTCATGTTGCACATGAATTTCTTCCTACCTTAAATGCATTAATTCAGTATGTTATAAAAAGAGAGCAGTGCCTCAGAATTATAATTCAGGTGTTTTATCCTTTTATTATAAAATCAATATTTACATTTGTATTGATTAAAAGATTTTCTTGCAACAGAGAATCAAATATGTTATAAAATATATGAAGTATAAACACTTATATAATTGACATACCTGATTAGGAAATCTATGAACGACCTTTATCTGACCAGAGTAACTCTGATCGGGAATATAAAAGAGAATAAAGAAGAAGCATGGAATGAGTTCTGTGTTTTTTACTGGGATGTTATTACCGGCTGGGCAAGACGATTGTGGTGTTCCGATGCTGTTGCTAAGGATGTTTTTCAGGAAACTATTGTCAGCCTTATGAGGCAGATGCCGAATTTTGATTATGATGTAGGTAAAGGACGATTCAGGTCGTTTATGAAAACAATTGTAAAACGGCGTGTTTATGACATTTACAGAAAAGAAGGGAAATATGTAAACTTTTCCTCATCTGATAATGACAGTGATAATTCATCAGATATTTCATTTTTGGATAAACTTCAATATGAACATAAAAAACAGGAAATAACTTATGATTCAGACTTGGTATGGATGGATTCCATCCTTAAGAAAGCTATAAGAATTGTAGCTGAAAAACTTGATCCAAAAACATATCTTTCCTTTAAACTCTATGTACTTGAAGAACGTTCAGTTGAGGATGTGATAAAGGCCACAGGTATTGAAAAAATAGGCACTGTGTATCAGCATAAGAGCCGTTTCCTCACTGCTTTAAAAAACGAGTTTTATGCATTGCTTAATTCAACAAGCGAAGAGAATGAAATCAATTTCAGTCAACATGGAGATAAACTTTTTAGTCAAACTCTTTCAAGTGTAATAGAAGGAAGAATTGACTTGAAAACTACTGTTATTGAAACTTTACCTCCTGAAGAAATGATATCAAGATTGAATATAGTAAGGAAATTAATTAGTGAAATCAATTTAAATGAGGAATATGGAACACATGTTCTCATCTTTATTGAAAACAGTAGGAGAAAAATTGTTCATTTGGATAAGAAAATAACAATAGGAAGGTCACTGAGAGTTGATATTCAGCTTGATTATGACGATATATCTTCTATCCATGCGACAATTGAAAATAATAAAAATGAAGAAGTAATCTTGAAAGATGAGTATAGTACTAACGGAACCTATCTAAATGGTAACATAATTTCAAGTCCTGTAAAACTAACTGCAGGTGATATAGTTCAAATTGGTTCAAATTCCGTTCTTATACTATTGTAATTGGATTTTGCTCAAATCAGCTCCAGTCCTATGATCTTCAACATATAAAAATATTTCATAATTATTTAATACTTCTGTAATATTGCCGAATTATCTCCGAATAATGTTTAACCTAGAGATAAATATTTAACTAAACATATGCGGAGGAGAAAATGAAAAAACGAGCCATTCTAATGTCAACAACTGCCTTTTTGATGGTATTAATGCTGTCTGGTTGTGGAATCCTAGGATTTAATAAAGAAAAAGAAACTGAATATTCTTCAGTTAATTTTTCTGAACATGAGCCCATAAAAAAACTTACAAAAATAGATGATAAAAATAACCCGATAGATGTAGTCAATTTTGCAAGAAGTCTTTCCAAAGCTGGCAGATATAAGGAGTCTGCGAAAATTTATTTAGATGCTGCAGAAAGATTTAAATCAAGGAGCGGTAATTTTGAAATTGACTGTAGAATGTCTGCTGTAAAGGAATACTGGTTTGCTGGTGATTTAAAAAGTGCCCAGGAAGAATTAAGTGCTCTTGAAAATGAACAGGATATTTATAGCTATTCAAGTGAAGCAGATGCCATCCGTAAACTACGCAAGCTTTTGAATAAAACAGCTAAAGAAAGAAATAAAATGCTTAAAACCAAACAGGAGGTATAAAATGGACAGTTTATATATTGAAGGTTGTATACATTCTGCAAGGAATAGTATAAAAGAATTGAAAAACATAAAATGGTCTTTTAGCCACTCTGAGATAGAAAAAAGAATGAAAAATTTAAAAAACTTAATTGATGAAAGCTATGATTTTTTAAAAATCAAAAGGAGGTAATAGTGATGAAGTATCTGACAATAAAAAATTTAATATGTGTAACAGTTCTATTTAGCTTTATTTCTGCTTCTGGTGTTTATGCAGATGAGAAAACAGGGCGTGAATTTAACGAACTTATTAAAGAAATGAATAATGAACTGTCTACAGCTAAGCAGAAAGTAGAAAAAATAGAAAAACAAAGACTAGCACAAAAAAAAGTAAACCCTGATAAAGTTCTTCCTGAAAGATCCAAAGCATTGGGTGAACTTGAAGAACTTAAAGGTGAAATGGATAAAGAGAAAAATCCTACTGAAAGAAAAGTGTTGGAACGGCAGATGAATGATAAGGTGATAGAGGTTTCTCAATTAAGCACTGATTTTATAGAATCAATGAAAAATGATTTGCAGTCACAGGACCAGCAGCTTGAAGTTGTGGAAAGTTCTTTATCTGATGTTGTTATAAAAATGAATAAACTAAAAGGTATTGTTAATGGATATCATAATGGAACTAATTCTGAAGCTGCAAGATTAACAGCACGTAAGAATTTACACAAACTTGCACAAATGGTTGAAATATTTGCTGAAAAACATAAAAATGCACAACAGTGGACTCATGTTAGAAGAACAATTATGCTGCAGGATAGGATTCTTCGAAAAGGATCTATGGCTACAGATACAATTCAGAATATGCTTAATGATCAGCAGAGAATTTATGAACAAGTTCTTGCTCAGGTATCAATTGCAAGAAGGGCATTGCAATCTGAAAAGGAAATATTAGCACAGGTTGCTCTCGGTGAAATTGCTAAGTCAATGTTGAGAAAAGCAGCTGGACTTCTTGTCGGCAACGAAAGTATAGCACAGATAGGAGAATCGGCTTTTGTAGAATCTGAACAGAGACAGCAGCAGATTATGAATTTTCTTGAGCAGGATCAGGATGAAGGTATATATACCGGAATCAATATGAATACCGGTAATAATATTAGTGGAAATTATCATCCTGATGGGTATGAGGAATATCTAAATAATGGTATTAACTAGGAAATAAGGAGGATTAGATTATGAAATCATTAATTAAATTATATGTATTAATTGTGATACAGACAATATTATTAGTTTTATTTATTAATACTGCGTATGCCGGAGATTCTAAAGGCAGATTGATTAAATCAATAGAAGTACAACAGAGAGATACTGAAAAAAATATTGTAAATTTATGGATGAGTGGTGAAAGAGGTAAAAAGCTAGAGCTGGCTCTGTCTGAATATATTGCATTAGAGGTGAGGCATAGGGCTTTAGGAGGTAAAAGCAAAAATAAATCACTTTTAATAGCAGTCAGTGGTGATCCAAAATACAAACCTGATAATCCAATTGATTTAGCACGAGAAGTTGTTCTTGAATATTTTAAGCGAAAAGGAATTGACCTCAAAGATCAAAGATTTGTTAAAGGTAACTATTATTTAAAGTAATTAATCAACGATTGAATTTTATCAAGAAAAGGCAGTGACAATGATTAATAGATATACAAAATTTAAAAAGTGGTTAATTAGAGTTGTCGGTCTGTTATTAGGTATTGTTATATTTAGAGGTTTTGATAATGGGATAAATTTTGATCCATTATTGTGCATACAAATTGTGTATCAAAAAGTAGGAGTAACAATTATAGCACTTATACCATTAGCTATCTGGGCTGTATATTCATCTGTGAGAGCAAAGCATGGTGACGGACTGACTCTTGCGTATATTGGTGCTACAGCTCAGCGTATTGGACTCCTTGGAACTGTCATTGGTATTGTTGCCGCTACCGTTACTATAGGTGACAGTCTGAGTAGTGGTGCTGCCACAGCAGTTACCGGAGCACTTCCTGCAGTAGGACAGGCACTAGTAAGTACTGCTGTAGGATTTGTAATTGCTATAGTATGTGACTTTTTCATATACATAAATTCTAAAGACAGTAACTGAGAGAGCTAAAATGTCATGGAAAAATGCAAAATATGATAAGCTTTTTGGAAGAAACGGTACCGAAGGAATGCTTGACGTCATTCTTGCATGTACTTTGATTTTTCTGCTAATTTCATGTCTTATCAGACTTGGAGAAAGCGAAGCACAGGAGAGAGTCCTACCTGCAGTAAAACTTTCTAAATCAGCTAAAAAAATAGCAGGAACCACCAGTGTAAAGAAAAACACAATAACATTAAAAAGTAAAGGTGATTCTGCTCCGGATATTTTTTTAGATAATAATGTTGTTTCCTTGCAGGAATTAAAAAATTTTCTCCAGGTATCACAAGGTATTACACATATAGCTTTAAGAAGGGATAATAATATTTCCTGTATGTGGGAGGATAAAATAATTATGCTTTGTAGAGAATACGGAATTACCAGAGTCGGAATTGTTATTAAGACTGAAAATCATAGACCATAAATTGAGGAAGAGTGAGTACTGTTTGTTGTCTAAATTCTAAATAATGGAGGTATAATTATGATAGGGTTTTTATTTAAAACTGTTAAAATATTGATAATTTGGATAGTAATAGGGATAGTAGCTACATACGCTTACGGGTATTTGAAACCATATTTTTCAAGAGCACAACCCATTATTAAGCAAACTGTGATAAGTGCAAAAAACAAAATAAAAGAAATACAGAAAAATAAACTTATAAATAATATATCAAAGAAAGTTGTTGCTAAGGCAAAACATGTTAAAAAAACAATAATTCCTAAAAATGATACTCTAAAAAATAATGATCATCCTAAATCAAATCAGGTTTTGCTAGCTGATAAAAGTTCTAAGGAGAACAAATTACTTTTAAGACAGATGTCTATTGTGGATGAATTAATGAAGTAATTTATTCTATCTTCAAATTAATAAAACAGCTCTGATTTTTTACATGATTGATGTTGATTAATAGTGGAATAGTAGCAATATCGATTAATCTGCTATAGAAAATACGGGAGGTTAATATGAAAGTTAAAAACTGTATTGAGTTAGCTGGTACATTATTGATTCTTCTTTTGGTATTATATCTTTGTCTACCTGCAAATAGCGAAGTAAAGATTCATAATAAAATTTCTGATAAAAAAAAAGAGACCGAAGTTTATGTAGATCTTATTAAGGAAGTACACAATACTCCTATAGTAGTTAAACAAAATACAAAACCTCATACTAATGAGAAAAAACAGGTTAATGAGATTGTAGCTAAAAATACAGCGATTACCGGAGAACTTCCTCCGATTTCAGCGAATTACAGAAAATATGTAGGTTTTAAAAAATATTCTAAGGAAATGAGTCGGATTGGATGCAGATTCTTTATTATAGGAAATAGAGCAAAGAATTTATATGAACTTGATTTCAATTTCAATGATTTGAGAGAGGTCAGTATTAACAGATTAAAATCCAGAGACTACAGTTCAAAATCCAGAGTTATAACAGATGAACCTGCACTAGATATTTATCGAATTTTAGCAGAAAAGAAATATAACTTAATAAATTCTGAAGTGATTCTTTTAGTCCCTAACAATATTGAAAAATATATTGTTTCTGAAATAGTTAATTCAGGTATATCTTTAAAAAATATTTTGTCATTCAAAGGGTATTACCAAATAATAAACAGTGATTTCATATTACTATTAACTGAGGCAAATTATAAATCTGGCAGCTCTGATCAGATTAATATAGAAATAATATTATGAGTCAGTAAAATATATATAAAATCAGCTAGTGCTATAGCTTAAAGTTTATGCGTTGCGTTATAATATATTTTATAATTCATGATGTTATATAATCAAATCCTTATGCATTTGGAGTATATGATATGCAGGGAAATGTAAGTGAATGGTGCCAGGATGGTTTCAAAGTGAATTCGGGTAATTCGGTTTTAACCCCCTATGTGCCGCCTACTAGAGGTACTCATGTTAATGTGTACCGGGGAGGTTCATAATCTGCTCACTATAAAACCAATTCAAGAAATCGCTCAGAGTTGATGTCAGGATCGGCAGCTCCTTTTATAGGCTTTAGAATCTTCTGACAGCTTAGCCCCACAGTTTATGATTTTCAAAAAGAATAATGAACTGAAACCAGTTATACTGTAAGAAACGTTAATGAAGATCGAACTGATTATTATAGATACAAGAAAAATACGATTTATTTAGATTGATAAATGCAGATAGTATTGGTTATATTATGAAAAGATGTATTAAATGTCAGGCTGAACTTGATAATGAAGAGATTTTCTGCAGTGAATGCGGAACTAAGCAGCACGAAAAATTAGATGAAGTTTCTTCTGATTTAAAAGATACGGCTAAAATATCTTCTGATCTAGAAGAAATACTTGAAGTTTTTCCTGAGAGTTCAGATGATGAAGAGAAGTCGGATTGTCAACATTTTAAAATTGAGTGGAATAGAGGATCTTCAACATTTCTTGCCAATACTATTTCCAATCTGCAGTTTAGAATAACTCCGAAAACTTCAGAAGTTTCAAAGGCAGAAAAGTTTATAATTTATTTAAAATTTCCGGAAGATGTTAAGTGGAGAAAAAAAGATTTAAGGATAAAAAGTTTATCTTTTGCACGAACGGTCAGTATTAATTATAAACCTAAAAATGATGTATCTGGCGATTGTTCTGTAGATTTTCATTTTTTATACTGGATCGGGAAAACCATATACTGTTTTGAGCAGCAGATTCAACTACATATCCATGATAATACAAATAAGTTTTCCAGTGAAATTCATGGTGGTTTGAATATTAATATCGGAGATGTTCATCAGGAAGGAAAAGCCGGAGATCCAAATTTAAACCTGCCACTTGGAGAGCTATATAAAGAAGAAAAATCATCGTACGAAAAGCTGTCAAAATTGCATAGAAGCACTTCCTGGGAAACATTACAGCTTTTTCAGGCAGTTCCCCTGTACACAGAAGCAGCAGTTGTTCAGAAAATGATTATTCCTTTACCTCCAAGCGGAAAGTATGAAAAAGTATCTATTCAATTATGTAATAAAAATATTTTACTTTATAAGGGAGAGATAACTGTAGGAAGAAGTAGAGATGCTGATTACCTTACAAGAAATGACCCCATTGAAGGAGATAGTTGGGAACTTGATAAACTCCAGACTATGAATCTTAGCATTAGCAAAATTCACTGTAAAATAGGCATCATTGAGAATAAGGCGTTTGTTTTAGATAATGATACTGTTAACGGTACTTTTATAAATGGAATAAAACTTGAAAAGGGGAAAAAAGTTGTATTGGATTATCATACAAACTATGAAATATCGCTTGCATCACCAAATATATATCCTAAAAATATTCAGTTGGAAGTAAAAGTTTATCCATCCACACATAAAGTGCTTGAGCCTGACAATGAGAAAGAGTCAGTTCCTGCAGGAATTGTTATCAAACAAATTAAAAAAGATAATGTGTCAGCAGTTATAATTAACAGATGGGTGCCTCTTTCCGCAATAATACCAGATGCCAGCAACCTATTCTTAACATATAAAAATAACCATTATGCTATTACTGACGGTGTAATATGGAACTGGCTTGTACCTGGTCTGGTTATTGAATTGGATAAAGATATAATTGTAAAAATTGACAAGCTATAATTTGAGAAAAAATCGCACAAGTAGTGAGTTAAGCAATATTTAATTAAATTTATTTGGAAAGGGCAATATTCTTATGATTAAATTTAAAATAACAGCTTTGCTTTTTATTTTTTGTTTAGTGCTTCAGGCTAATTCTGATTGGATTTATGACGCAGTAAATTCAGCGGCGGACAAGACAGTAAATCAAATGACGGCTGCCGGCGGAACGTCAGGGATAAAAAATATTGCATTTCTCGGTTTCAAAAATGACAGAAACCAGTTTACTCCCGAGTTCAGGGCAGCACTTTCTTCTCACCCCGGCAGATTTTCATTTTATACCAGAAATGAAGGTGAACTTGATCGTTTAGCAGAAGAAATTGAGTTTGGAGAGAAGCGTGCAGATATCATGAAAAACGATACAATACAGAAGTTTGGAAGGGTTTCCGGTGTTCAGGCACTTCTGTACGGCAGAATTATTGAAAAGGGAAGAAATCATAAAGGCTATTATATTTTTAAAATATCTTTTAATTTATCTGAAATTGAGACAGGAAGAGATGCCTGGGGAGGAATAATCACGGGAGTTTTCAGGCCTCAGAAAATTTTGAAGACAGCTACTCCTGAAATAGCCAAGGCTGCTATTGATGCCGGTAAGCAGCTTAACCACAGATTGATGCTGGCTAAAAACAACCTGCCGGAGTGTAATATATTTGTACTGCCATTTTTAGGAAAAGATGCTTCATCAGTCTCAAACTTTATAACTTCAGAACTTGATGAACATGGTGATGGAAAAATAGCTGTTTATGCAAATACAAGACATCTGGATTCTCTTGACCTGAATGGAATAAGAACAGATGTTAACGGTAATATGGCAACTCTTTCTACAAAACAGCTGGAAGAACTTTCTGAAAAGATCATTCAAAAATATAATCTTAATCCTAAAGCGTTCAACGGGGGGAAATATGGAGATTCAAGAGTAAATGCATATTTACAGTGTCAATACTAGAATAAGTTCCATAGGTAATATTAAATATATTTCCATAGCTGTCAGTTCTTCTTCAAGCAGCCTGCAGGCTGCTTGAAGAAGCCTATTATAACTTTACACTTATTTAGTTTAACAAATTAAAAAGG
>DASCNA010000188.1:0-20868 GCA_036011305.1 Victivallales bacterium | reverse complement strand
AGATATGTGGCATTTAACAAATAGAATGGCTAGAAAAATTCTAGCTCATAATATTTGTACTGTTATAAATATAAAATTCGGGCTTAATATCTTGAGTATTGAGCCAATCGTTAATTAAAAGTCGAACATTAGATTATATAATAATTAAAAAAACTGATTAAAAATGTTTAAGAGTGAGTATTATTCTTATGATCATCCACATTATTCATGCAATTGAGAAAAAGATATAAAGGTATAATATGGACATTTTTTTTGCAATAGTAATAGTTATTCTTGCAGGCTTTATCAACGGTTCTTTTGCTTTTCCTTTAAAATATATGAAAAAGTGGAATGATGAAACCGTTTGGCTGGTATTTTCTTTTGCTGCTTTTCTGATTTTACCAAGCCTAACACTCCTGTTCATGAGTCCAAATGTTTTTGATATTGTCTCTACTACACCTAAATTTGCTATCTTATTACTTATTTTCGGTGGTATAGCTTTCGGAATAGGTCAGGCTTGTTATTCATACTCCTTCAAGTTAATTGGAATAGGCCTAAACTGTGTAGTTAATATTTCTATAGGCACAACCAGTACCGCTCTCTTAGGTTTAATCCTTAAACCTAACTTAGTCGGCTCTCTTTACAGCTATCTTCAGATTATTGGCATTATCGTTTTTATTACAGCATTAATTTTAGGAGCTATTTCCGGCAAGAAACGTGTTATGTCAAATTCAAATAACAATTATATAGACTCCGGATGCATAAAAGTTACCGGGAAAAAATATTTTATTCTCGGAATTATATTAGCTGCTGTTGGTGGTATTGGTGTAGCGGCAGAAGGAGCTGCATATATTATTGCAAACCCACTTATTGTCAAAGCTGCAAAAGTGTTTAGTGTCACAGGCATTAACGCTAATACTATATCATGGGTGATTATGTTCTCATGTGCATTTATACCTTATATGTTATATTTTCTTATACTTACAATAAAGAATAAGGCAAAAATACAGTTTTCACCTAAAATCCCGCTCTACTGGATTTTTATTCTGCTCATGGGATGTTTTTACTGGTTTCCATTAATTATGTTCAGTAAGGCTTCAGATCTTATTGGAGGAGACTTAGCACCTACAATAGCATGGCCTCTATTCATGATATTCGTTATTTTAGCTTCAAATTTCTGGGGATTAATCCAGGGAGAATGGCAACAATCAGATCAGAAAACTAAGAAGTTATTATATTTTAGTATATTACTATTAATTGTCGCTGTCATTATCTTTGCTGTCTCATCATCAGTACTTACATGAAATAATAAAAAGATAAAAAAGAAAGAAAGATCTATATGAAAAAACTTATAACCAATGCAAACATTTTCAACGGCAAACAGGATATCATTTATAAAGGTCAATATTTAATTATTGTAGATAACCTGATAAATAAAATAGGAAATTCTTCCGAACTTGACAAAAAAACTTTTGATACCTTTGATCAGGTACTGGATCTGAAAAACAAATATCTAATACCAGGCTTGATAGATGCTCATGTTCATATCGCTTCAGCAGATGTCAACATAAACGATGATAATAAAACCGAAACATATATAGGGATTAAATCAGCAGTTTATCTAAATGAAACACTTTACAGAGGTTTCACTACAGTTCGTGATGCCGGCGGCGCTGACTGGGGTATGGAACAGGCTATTGACGAAGGAATAATTGAAGGACCAAGACTTTTTAGAAGTGAAAAAGCTCTAAGTCAAACTTTTGGTCACGGTGATGTAAGGTATAAAACAAAAAATATTTACGAAGGCAGTGTTAATTCAGATTCAGGAACATACATTGCTGTAATATGTGACGGGGTTGACGGAGTCAGAAAAGCTGCAAGAGATCAGCTGAGAAAAGGTGCTGCACAAATAAAGATTATGGCAGCAGGAGGGGTTGCATCTCCTACAGATAAAATATCTAATTTACAGTTTTCTGAAGAAGAAACGAAAGCAATAGTAGAAGAAGCAAAAAATGCCGGAACATATGTAATGGCACATGTGTATACACCTGAAGGTATAATCAGATGTGTTAAACTTGGAATAAGATCTATTGAGCATGGCAATCTAATAAATGATGAAGCAGCTGAAGTTGTAAAAGTTAATGATGCTTATGTAGTTCCAACGTTAGCCATATATGATTCAGTCTATAAAAAAGGTTCCGAATTCGGCTTTCCGCAGCATTCAATGAAAAAACTTGAAGATGTTCGTAAACAATGCATAAACGGTGTAAAAATCTGCCGAAAACATAACCTGAATATAGGATTTGGTACTGATTTGCTCGGAGATTTAAAATCCGACCAGTGCAATGAATTTCTTCTGAGAAGTAAAGCTGAAACACTTTTTGAAACTCTTAATTCTGCAACATATGTTAATTCAAAACTTCTGAACATGGAAGGAAAATTAGGTATAATATCTGAAGGTGCTTATGCTGATTTAATTGTTTATAACTCTAATCCATTGCAAGATATATCGGTGTTCACTAAACCTGAAGAATCATTGAAATTGATAATTAAAAACGGAAATATCATTAAGAACAGTTTATAATAATTCAAAAGAGAATTAGTCAGGGAATTCACCAATATCATGTAATGTGTTAAGTTGAATTCTGTTTACTTCTCTTTTTTCTTTTTCAACTCTTCGTAAATTTCATTCAGTTTAACACTGTCCTCAGTTACTTTTTTTGAAACATACATGTCATTATTAGTATTTTTTTGCCACATCTTCTTATATTCAAGAAGATTGTTCTGATATACTTTCTGAGCATCCTTCAATTCTATTTTTACATCTTTCAACTGCTTTAGTAAATAATCTACATCTCCAGTATGGGCATTCATTAAATCATTTTTATAATATACAAAGCTAAAGATTAAAACTAAATCAATAATAAGTGAGAATATTACAAAAATAATAAATAATTTTTTTAAGAGTTTATATGAATTTTTATAATAATAATAGTTAGCAAGCATTTTCTTACCGACAGATTCTGAAGAATTAAGGTCTGAAGTATTTTTTTTAAAACTTTTTTTAGTTAGATCAAAATAACTAAGAATAAACTGCCTGTTAATTCTGTATAGAGGTCTGTTTTTGTCATTTAGATCAACCTTGATAATGTCATTGCCGGCCTCTTTATGAGCCAATACAAATCTTCTTATGGTAGATACACTTTTCTTTGTAATAGCAGATGCTTCTTCAATCGTTATGTATTCATTTAGTTTGCTCATTATTTTCTCTTGAATGAATAGATTAAAAAATCCTATTAATCATTAATAATAATATAATTATACATTATTTCAATATCTATTTTATTCATTTACATGAACAATTAAATGAATATATTCATACAACTTTTATATTTGAAAACTCACAATATCACATTCTATTAATGCCACAAACAAACTCTCATTTATAATATCAAATATACAATATAAGAACCGAGGAAATAAAAAGATGAAAGCTTTTAGCTGTAACGATTGTGGTTCATACAAGCTGATCATAGTAGAAAAGTGTCACAAATGTAATGGCACAAATATAGAAAAAGGTTCTCAGATGTTCTGCTATACATGCGGATATACAGCATTTGAGTATGAATTCAAAAAAAACGATGCAATGCATTGCCCAAAATGTAATACACATCTAAAGGTGTTTACAGAAGATTATGCATCTGTATTTGAAACTGCCAGATGTCATGATTGCGGTATTGATCTCATCGATACAGAGCTTTATGCAAAATGTGCAGATTGCGGAAAAGAGCAAAAGCTTGAAGAACTGGGGAAAAAGGAATTGATCAATGTCTAATTTCTGGTATATCCTTTCAGCAGAGTTTGCACTGTATGCTATCGTCATTATTGCAATCATTAGATCTAGCTTTACACAAAAATGGACAAAAATGATAGAGTTTTATCCAATGGTGACCTGTATAGTCAGCTGCTATAGTGAAGGTGACGATATTCTTGATACAATTAGAACTCTCAGTAATCAGGATTACGATGGAATTATAGAAATCCTGATTATGATAGATTATGCTGATGGTAATCCAGCTACTGTTAGAGCAGCAGAAATAGCAAAAAAACTGTTTAACTCACACAGGAGAATTGTTAAAGTTGTTCCCAAAATGATAAGAGGCGGTTTGGTGAGTTCAAGAAATTTAGGATTGAATTTGTCTAAAGGTGAAATTGTTATTGCTATTGATGGAGATTGTTCTGTTGAGAAAAAAATGGTAAAAGCCATGGTTAGAAATTTTGCAGATCCAAATGTAATTGCTGCTTCAGGTGTATTGAAGGTCAGAAATGCAACCAAAAATTTTATCACGGCTTTACAGGCTGTAGAGTATAAAATGGGAATAGAATTATTCAGAATAGGTCTGGCTGAAATCAATATGGTAAATAATGTATCAGGAGCTTTTGGAGCATTCAGAAAAAGATCTCTAATAAAGATAGGTCCATGGCGTAATGGGACTGCTGAAGATCTGGATTTGACAATTAGACTAAAGTCTTATATGAAAAAATACCCCGGGCTCAGAATTGTACATGAAAAAGATGCTGTGGTTTATACAGATGCACCCGATACACCTAAAGCATTTCTCAAACAGAGATTACGTTGGGATGGAGATATGATACTGGTTCTTTTTAGAAGATACTGGAGACATATTAATCCAAAATTTATGGGCATAGAAGTCTTTTTTGGTGTTATTATGTACAATATTCTTTTCTGCGTATTTCTACCTATTTTTATAACAGTTTATTTATTTACAGTGCCAAGTATTGAAACATTAATTATTATTTATTCATACTACCTGTTTTTAGGTATGCTTTTATATTCGATTTATATATGTTTCGTATCAAGTAATAAAACCAAAGATTTATTATATATACTATTAATGCCTATAATGCCGATTTTTATGACATTCTGCAAAGTCTGGACGACCATTGCAATTTTTATAGAATTATGCTTAAAGACACACAAAGACAGCAATATGGCTCCATGGTATGTATTAAGGAGATGTCATGAAAAGAAATAAAACAAGTATTCAATATCCGGCAGACAGGAGAAAAGTTAATCGCATATACTGGCTTATCACTATAGCGATAATATTAGCTCCATTTGCATTCTTAGTATACAAAACAATAAAACCTCCTGTAAAGGCAGAAATAAAATCCTCATACGATGGATATATAATAAAAACAGAAAAGAAAAATATTACTATAAAATCACCACTTCTAGAAGAAGAATTTAAAATGCAGAACAATAAACTGGCAAATTTAAATAATTCAGAATATGCCAGAAAAATAAAAGATTCTGAATTAAGCGTCAAGTTGACAAAAGAATATCATCAGAAAACACTTGAATTGAAAACAAGAGGTTTATCTACAATGCAGCAGGTTCTTTATACAAATGAAAAATACACAGAGGCATTGGCACAATTCAGGGATAGCGTAAAAGATTATAACCTCGAAAGAGAGAAAATTGATCATGAAATAGCTCAGATAGAATTAAAAAGAAAAGCCTTAAACATTAATCTTCCGAGTAATTTTAAAATTACCGTTCCTGAAGGCTCATATGTTACAAAAGGACAGACTATAGCAATCAGTTAAAATCAGTTCGTAATATTTATATATCTAACCTAGCTTCTTTATTTAGCTTAGATTTTATTTACCAATATTATATTTAATAAATTTGTCGTTTTTGTTTGTTGTTGTATATGGAAATGATTAGGATCGGCATACCTGAGAAATGGAAAAATGTTGCAGCATAAGAATTGACTTGAAGATTTATTGATTTTTTTAATCCCTTTCCTATAATTATATTGTATCATTACAGTTATTTTATAGGTTTAATATGAGTTTAGGTTTAATTTTTCTACTTGCTTTAATACCGTCATTTATTGCATTATGTTCAAGTATTATCGGTGTAAAGTCTAACCCTGGTAAAAGCAAAATATGCCTTATTCAGGCTTTAGGAAGCGGTGTTATGCTAGCAGCCGTTGTAACAGATTTAGTTCCCAGATTTATAAATATAAAAAACTATGGACCTCTTATAGCATTCACACTGGGAGCGGCCCTGATAATTATAATTAATCATTTATCTCCTGATACATGCGATAGTGGATGTGAAGAAAGTGAAAGTTGCACACATGAGGATAATGAAAAGTTCAAGAAACAGACAGCATTTTTGGCAGCATTTGTTTTTGAATTTATTATTAACGGAATTCTTATTGGCATCACAAGCTTAGTCGGTTTCAGTTCTTTTTTATTAATTCTAATTGCTATTTGTTTTTGCAGCTGCACTTGTTCACTTTCTATTGTTGCCAGATTAATAAAATCAAATTACAAAACAATACATATATTAATATGGTTAATAATATTAATGCTACTATTACCTTTATCTGCTGTATTAAGTCATGTATGTTTAAAATATTTTTTAGGTTCTATAGGCTATATAGTAGCATTTGGTGTGGGTATCCTCCTGTTTTTAAGTCTTCATGAATTATTTTTAGAAGCATTTGAAGCAGGGAAAAAACTATCTCTAACATTAACTTTTTTTATTGGATTCTGGATCGTACTCTTTCTGAAACTGCTTGTTATAATATAAACTCAATAATTACGGAACAGAGAAATAAATATGATACAACATTATGTTCTATGAAAATATCAGACAATCTGCTATGAATTGCCATATTATTCATAGTCTTCCCGGGAGAATAAGAATAAGCTGCAGAAGATTGTCTTGTTTAGTTGATTTTAATAATGATATTCTTCAAAAAATCAACAGCACTGAAGGAGTAGTAGAGTCTAAAATATCTAATATTACATCAAATATCTTACTTTATTACAAAAGCGATGTAGTAAATCAAAACACTCTGCTGAAAGTTGTAGAAAATATTATATCACAGTATGCAACTCATATTTTCAGTAATCGATTTAAAAAAAATAATTCTTATTTGATCAAAGAAAGAAATTTCCAAAATGAAAGTATATTTCAAATTATTTTTAACCTAAGTCTATCTTTAGGTTTGAAAGGATTGTCATTTCTACAAGGAGTGAAGAACTCCAGGATAACAAAGGAGTTACAGAGAATAGAACTTGATGCACTGCCTTTAAACAAAAATAAAATAACCGCTAATAAATATAAATTCATTCTTCAAGGCTTAAACTGTTTTGACTGTGCTGAAAAGATAGAAAATATAATAGAACAACTTGATTTTGTAGATAATGCAAAGGTTAACTTTATAAATAAAATATTAATAATTGATTTTATTAGAAATACAGACATAAATGAAGCAAAGAAAAGAATTAATGAATATGCTAAATCAATTGAACCTGACATTAAATTAATAGAATGTAACTCTTCAGTAGAAAATTCTATTTTAAAATCGAAAATGAGTAATGGTAAATTATATTTTCTCATAGGTTGCAGTATTGTTTTTGGAGCGATTCTTATCCTGCCACTTCCAAAAATTGTTAAAATTCCTGTATATTTAAGTTTATATATTTTAGTTGGATTTTCTGTAATACGTAAATCATATAAAAAGATTCTATCCGGTAGCTTATTTGATGAAAATTTTCTTATGACATTAGCTACTATAGGAGCAATATACATACATGAATATCCTGAAGCAGTAGCGGTTATGCTCTTCTTTAAAATTGGAATGTATTTTCAGGAAAAAGCCGTTGATAATTCTAGAAAATCTATTACTGCATTAATGGATCTTAAACCTACGTTTGCTAATTTAAAAACAGATAAAGGCATTGTAAAAGTTCACCCTGAGAACGTTAATGTGAGCGATATAATAGTTGTTAAACCGGGAGAAAAAATACCTTTAGACGGTGTAATAATAGATGGAAAATCATCAGTTGATACAAAAGCGATTACAGGTGAACCAACTCCAAGAAAAGTTGTTTCAGGTGATTCGGTGTATAGCGGGTTTATTAATGAAAATGCGTTACTGAGCATTAAGGTTGAGAAAGTATTTTCTGAATCAACAGTTTCTAAAATCTTAGAATTAGTAGAAAATGCTGCCAACAAGAAATCATCGGCCGAAAATCTAATTACAAAATTCGCTAGAGTTTATACTCCAATAGTAGTCTCTATGGCAGGTTTTATTGCATTTGGTGTTCCATTTTTATTTGGAGCTAAATATATTGTTTGGGCATCCAGAGCTATGATATTTCTAGTTGTTTCATGTCCATGTGCTTTGGTAATTTCAGTGCCTTTAAGCTTTTTTTCAGGTATAGGTTCTGCTTCTAAAAATGGGATTCTTATTAAAGGTAGCAACTATCTTGAAGCACTTAATGATGTTAAAACTGTGGTTTTTGATAAAACAGGCACTTTAACTAAAGGTGTATTTAATGTAACAAGTATTATTCCCGAGCAAAATTACAGTATTGATCAATTAATAAAATATGCAGCAATTGGTGAACAGTTTTCAAATCATCCGATTGCTCAGTCAATCAGAGAGTATTCAGACAATAATATTGACGAGAAATTAACTGATAATTATACAGAATATGCTGGCCAAGGTGTAGGTATCAACTATCAAAATGAGTATATCCTGTGCGGAAATAAAAAATTAATGTCTGAAAATAATATTTCTGTTTTTGATGCTCTTGAAGATGGGACGGTGGTTTATATAGCTGTCAATAATAAATATATTGGACATATAATAATTTCTGATGAATTAAAAAGTGATTCCATACAAGCAGTTAAAGACCTAAAAAAGTTCGGAATAACAAAGACTGTAATTCTTTCCGGCGATAATAAAACTGTAGCGGAAAATACTGCTCAAAAACTCAAAATAGATAAAGTTTATGCAGAACTCCTCCCAGGCAATAAGGTAGAGCAAATTGAGATATTGAAAGATAACCAGAATAGTAAGATTATGTATGTCGGTGATGGAATTAACGATGCTCCTGTTATCATAAGAGCCGACATCGGTGTAGCTATGGGAAGTTTAGGTTCAGATGCTGCAATTGAATCAGCTGATATTGTTTTAATGAATGATGAACTTTCAAAATTATCAACTGCAATAAAAATAGCTAAACGGACAAGAAAAGTTGTAAACCAAAATATAACTTTTGCTTTATCTGTTAAAATAGCTATCCTCTCCTTGGCTGTTGTTGGAAAAGCTACAATGTGGGAAGCTGTTTTTGCAGATGTAGGAGTTTCAATCTTAGCTATTTTAAATTCTGTTAGAAAATAATTTTAAGTATAATAAAAATGTTTTAATTAAAACGTCGTGATACTGATTTTTTACTTATTAATCGAATTCCATAATAAACAAGGACAACTCCTACAAAAATATTGATATATGGCATATATTTTACCCCTAGAAAATCCATCATATAATGCCCTAACAATACTATAAGCGACATAAATACTAACGTAGAAGCAACTGCGCCTGAACCGAATTTTATGAGGTCATTGACATTATATTTTTCTTCAATAATTCTAGAGGAAAAAACACCGGACCAGAAAATAATTGTCAAAGGATTTGAAGCTGTCATAACTGCTGTTTTGGTAAAAATCATCCAGTAACCTATTTTCGCAACCTGAGCCATTTGGGTATTACCGGAATATATTGCGCTTATAATTATCTTCAATCCGAAAATAACCAAAACCAAAAATCCAATTACCCTAATCAAATTTTCTCTTTTTTCTATTATTGCGGAGATTCCTACAACTGCAAGTAATATAAAAACAAGATCAATAAAGGCAGCTGCTATAACTGCAATAAAACCTCCTTTTAATCCATTAATTATGCTTAGATTAAAGATATAAAAACATACAGGACCTACAGCTATCTGCAGTAAAAGTCCAAATAACAATCCTTTCAAATATATTTTCATTTATGAGCTCTAATTTAAAATTAGACAAGTTTATCAATGCCGTTTAATAACCTTCCAAGGCCTTCTTCAAAACTATCCTTATGCAGTGCAGCGAAACCAATTCTAATATAACATCCGTCATCCAGACCAAAAGTTAAACCTGGAATAACCGCTACTTTATGATTTTTTATTAACTTTTCGGTTAAATTAAAAGCACTCATATCTGTATTTATTTTCAACAGAAAATAAATTGCCCCTTCAGGAACGACATAGCTGATTTTACTGCTGAATAATTTTAACCTGTCAATAAACATATTTCTTATTTCTTCAACTTCTCTTAAATATCCCTTACAATAGCCGACACCGACTTTCAGTGCATTTATTGCTGCATATTGAGAGATGACCGGAGGACATATCAAATCAGTATCCTGTACTTTATTGTATGAATTAGCAAGATGATCCGGTAAAACGACATAACCAATACGCCAACCTGCCATTCCGTACGCTTTGGAAAGAGAGTAAATTGAAATTGTATGTTTTTCTGAGTCTGCAATAGAACCCGGAGAAAAATGTTTGCACCCATCATATGTAAAATATTCATAAGCCTCATCAGAAATATGATATAAATTATTCTCTTTGCACAAAGTATTAATTTTTCTCAATACAGCTTCAGTGTAAACAGCTCCAGTTGGATTGTTAGGACTTATTGTAACAACAGCTTTAGTTTTAGCTGTTATTTTGGCTTTAATGAAGTCAAGATTCGGCTGCCAGGCCCTGTCAGTAGGAACAATTACCGGCTTACATCCAATAATTTTTACTGCCATCTCATAGTTAAAATAATATGGTGAGAGCAGTATAATTTCATCTCCAGGATCTGTAAATGTCAAAATAGTGTTAAAGAATGCCATATTAGCCCCTGCAGAAACTAATACATCATTTACTCCGGTTTTTAATCTTATGTCATTTTCTTTTGATAATTTATCTTTGAGCAGTTCAACCAAAGGTGTAATTCCACCAACGGAATAGTATTTATTAATATCAAGACAGTCAATATCTTTTTTAAGTTCAGTAAAAACTTCCTGAGGGGCTGAATAATGTACAATCCCCTGCCCTAGAGAAATTGTTCCTGGATTTTCACTAATTAATTGACCTACAATGGGAATTACAGGTTCCTGAACACACAATATTCTTTTAGAATTACTCATAAAAATTCTCCAATAATATTTTTTTCATATAATTATTGAATATACTAATTATATGGTATAGACTATAAGTCTTTTCGTATTATTTACACTGTCAACGGGAATAACTCTACGCAGTTTTTTATATTTATCATAAAGGAAAAAGGGGGAATTTATGTCTATTATTAAACTAGGTATACTGAAGGAAACAAAGACTCCACCAGACAGGCGGGTGGCAATTACACCAAAAGAGTGTAAACGGATAATAGATAAATATTCTCACATTAAAATATATGTACAGAAAAGTGAATTCAGATGTTTCAGTGATGATGAGTATAAAAATATTCCCGGAGTTACACTAGTCGAGAATCTAGATAACTGCAATGTATTAATCGGCGTGAAAGAAACTAAAGTTGAAACTTTACTGCCCAGCAAGATATATTTTTTCTTCTCTCATACAACCAAACAACAGCCATATAACAAAAAACTTTTGCAGTCAATTCTAGAAAAGAATATAACATTAATCGATTATGAACACCTTACAGATCGTGATAATGTAAGAATAATTGCTTTCAGCAGATGGGCAGGTATTATCGGGTGTTATAATGGTTTGAAAGCGTTGGGTGAAAGACTTAATCTATTTAAACTTAAACCTGCACATATTTTAAATGACCGAGAAAAAGTTCATGAAGAACTGGATAGAATATCTTTACCGCCTATAAAAATACTTATAACCGGAGATGGCAGGGCTTCCAACGGAGCACTTGAAATACTGGATTACATGAATATTAAAAGAGTTGGTAATGAAGATTATTTGAATAATAAATACGATGAACCGGTATACTGCCAACTGGCACCGGAAAATTATGTTGAGAGAGTAGATGGCGAAAAATTTGATCTGCAACACTTTATTGATAATCCTAAAATGTATAAATCTACGTTTAAACCTTATACAACAGTTACCGATATGCTTGCAACATGTCATTACTGGGATCCAAACTCACCTGTCTTGTTCACAAGTGATCACATGAAAGATGATAATTTCGAAATTACAACTATAGCAGATATTACCTGTGATATAAAAGGCTCCGTTCCTTCAACTTTAAGACCGTCTACAATTAAGCAGCCTGTATATGGTTATTTGCCTCATTCAGAAGAAGAAACTGATCCATATAAAATAGACGCCGTCACAATAATGGCTGTCGATAATCTGCCCGCCGAACTTCCTAAGGATGCATCTTCTGATTTCAGTAATACACTGTTTAATGATATTATCCCTTCATTGCTCGAAGCTGACAGCAAAAATATCCTCCATAAAGCCACAATAGCTAAAGATGGTCAACTAACTGAAAGATATTCCTATCTGAAAGATTATGTTTCCTGATAAAATAAATGAATTAATAATAGTAGCATGCCATGCAGCTTTTAAAGGTAATATAACATTGCCCATAAAAAATCCTGCTGGCGATGGTCAATGGGTTTTATTTCCTTTTCAGCAAGGTGAACCTAAATATTATCTGGAGCATATGAAACATGGCATTGAACTTTTAAAACGAAATGAAAACTCAATACTGATGTTTTCAGGCGGACACACAAGAAAAGATTCCGGAAACTGGACTGAAGCCAGCAGTTATTTACAAGCTGGATTATTTTATAACCTGTGGGCTGATGATGCATCTTCTGAGAATAGTTTAGCCAATAGAATAATTCTAGAAGAATATGCCAGAGATTCTTTTGAAAATCTTTTATTCAGCATCTGTAAATTTTACGAAGTTACCGACATTTTTCCTGGAAAAATAACTTTAATATCATGGGATTTCAAGAAAACAAGATTTATTCTTCACTGTGAATCTATAGGTTATTCAGTTAATAACTTTTCATTTTCATCTGTCAATAATCCTGAAGATATAGAAACAGCTGTAAAGGGCGAAAAAGATGCAGTTAATAACTTTAAAACTAATTTATACGGATCAGCAGGAAATCTTTTAAAAAAGAGAAATGAAAGAAATCCGTTCAATAAAACAATACCTTACTACAATCTTGATTTATTAAACAATTTTTTTATCTTTATTAATGATCCTGTTAACCGAAAATGTAAATATCAATATAATCTTCCTTGGCATTTTGAAAAAATTAATACTGATACTAAATAAGGAAAAACCTTGAATTAGCACTTCATACTAAAATAATATTTTCAATAAATAAATTTTTATATAATTTGTTATAAGATAAGAAAATATGAGTAAACAATTATATAATTAAATTTTAAGTATAAATAACTTTCACTGTCTGTCAGTATCAACTTGAATAACAGATTAGCTAATCTGTTTTATAAACTTTTTTTTGCATATATCTTAACCCATAGGTAAGGAGTTAGAATGAAAAGATTAAAGATAGTCGGCATATTTATCCTGCTTATAACAGTAGCTGGATACTCTTTCGCCAATACTGAAGCTAAAACTGATAAAAAAGAACAGGTAATAGTATTCCACGCCGGAAGCCTGAGCGTACCGCTTAAAATAATTAAGAAAGCTTATGAGAAGAAATATCCTAATGTAAATGTTATTATGGAAGCATCAGGAAGCAGAATGTGCGCAAGAAAGATATCTGAGCTACACCAGAGATGTGATGTTATAATGTCAGCTGATTATACTGTAATCAAAGAGCTTTTAATGCCTAAATATGCTTCCTGGTATATAGAAAATGAACTGAATCAAATGGCAATTGTTTATACTGATAAAGCTAAATATTCCGATAAAATTAATTCTAAAAACTGGTATAAAATTCTGTTAAAAAAAGGTGTAATATCGGGACATTCAAACCCTGATGATGACCCATGTGGATATGAGTCAATAATTGTAATGAAGCTGGCTTCAAAATATTATGGCATACCTGATCTATATAAGCAAATAGAGAAAAACAGTCCTATGACAAGACCTATGGAAATGAATCTGCTTGCCCTTCTTCAGGAAGGAGAAATTGATTATGCCTTCCTTTATAAATCTGTAGCTGAACAACAAAAACTGAACTACGTAACCCTGCCTGATAAAATAAATTTAGGAAGTCTGAAATATGCTGATTATTATAAAACTGTAGAGATCAAACTTACTGGAAAGCAACCCGGTACATATATAATAAAAAAAGGAGCACCAATGATCTACGGATTGACAATCCCGACAAATGCTCCGGATAAGAAAGCCGCTATTCAGTTTATTAAATTTTTATTAGGTAAAGATGGCCAGAAAATAATGAAAGAGTGCGGGATGACCCCTATTGAAAAAGCTCCTAATAATACATATAGCAAAATACCTAAGCAACTTCAGAAATTTGCCCTCCCATATAATTATAAGTAAGTTAAATTTACACCATTGACCGGTAATTAATCTAAATTACCGGTCCTGTATTTTCTCTATTGATTGCCGTATTCAATTTATAATTTATCTGAGTCAATATTCATAATCTATCATTTTAATTAAAAGTAAAGATACTATTATTTAGTCAAATAAACAGGTCGGTCGTTTGACCTATTTATTTTTTATGCTATATTCGTATCATGAAATGAATATTTATTTAATAGAAAGGTCGTTTAGTCATGAAAACTCTGCAGGAAAACATTGAATCAAATATTGAAACCTGTATTTACAGATTTCCTGCTAACATTATTCCTGATTTATCTGAAGTAGGTGGAAAGGGTTTATCTCTCATCAAAGGTACACAATGTGGTTTACCGGTACCTCCGGGTTTCATTTTATCCGTAAGCTATTTTTTGCCATGGACAAATAAGTTAACTAAAATTCAGAATGATAAGACTTTATCAGAGTACTCCAATGAACAGCTAATTGCTTACTGTAGTAAATTAAAAGCAAAAGCCTCAAAATTATCATTTACGAAAGAACAGCAATCTATTTTATCTGATGTTTTAGGCGACTATAAAGAAAAAAACATTTTTGCAGTGCGATCATCTTCACCTGAGGAAGATCTTGATGGATCTTCATTTGCGGGAGGATATGAAACTATTCTTGGAGTAACATCAGATAATATCGAAGATGCTGTAAGAAAAGTTTATATATCCTGTCTCGACCATAGAGTATTTATTTACAAAAGAGAAAACGGATTCGATATTACAAAACCAAAAATTGCTGTAATAATACAACAGCAGATAGAAAGTGAAATTTCAGGAGTTGGATTCTCCATCAATCCGATAACAAATAACTTTGATGAAGTTGTTATTAATTCTAACTGGGGGTTAGGCGAAACTGTAGTATCTGGCACAGTATCACCTGACACATATATCATTAATAAAATATCCAATAAAGTTGTAGATGTTCAAATCGGTAAAAAGGAGAGATCATTATGGTTAAATACTAAAAGCGGTACTGCAGAACAAGCAAATTACAGGTCTGAAGAAAAAACACTTTCTGATGACAAAGCAGTTATGCTCGAAAACTTAATAAAAAAAGTTGAAGAAATTTATGCAAGACCTATGGATACAGAATGGGCTTTTTCAAATGATGTTTTATACCTTCTTCAGGCACGCCCAATAACTGCATATATTCCCGTTAGTGAAGAAATGCAATCAAATCCCGGCAAATCTAAAATTCTCTATCAGGATATAACAATAAGCGTACAGGGTCTTGAGAAACCGATGTCAGTATTAAGCACGTCCGTTTATAATATATTGATAAATGAACTGTGGAAATCACTTTTTGGCAATAGTTTAGTGCTCGATCCCCAAAAAACATTAGTATGGCTAAGTAATGGTAAAATTTATCTCAATTTATCTAATCTCTTAGGATTTGTTTCCAAGAAAAAAATAGCAGGTTTTCTTAAAAATATGGACTCGCTTGCTTCTCAGACTGTGTCAAATATAAATGAGTCAGAATATAAATCCAAAAACATAAATTCAAAGAAATATAAATATACAATTTATAAAATTCTGTTCAAAGCATCACCATACATTTTAAGAGCTATATTTTTCCCAATAATGACACATAGAATCAATCAGAATAAATTCAAGGAATTTGAAAGAGAAGCAAATAAAATGTTAAATGATAAAAATTTATCTTTAACAGAATTAACTGAAGAATTATCCCGCAAAGTTTCTAAACTGGCATTTAAATACAGTGCACCGATAGCTTTGTCAGCAAGAGGATTGTTTAGTTTTTATAAATCAAAATCAGGTTTGATTACTGAAGAAGAATATGAAAAACTTTGTCTTGCGCTTCCAAATAATGTAACAACGGAAATGAATCTGGAGCTGTCATACCTTTCATCTAAAATCCCTGAGAATTTAAACGATGAAGACTTTCTCAATAAAATAATTAATAACACCCTCCCATCAGAATTGAAGAAATTATGGAATAACTTTTTATCAAAGTACGGACACAGATGTCCTGAAGAATTAGACGCAGCTACACCAAGATACAGAGATGATATAAAGTCTCTGATCAAACTTATATTCTCTCTTAGAAGCATAGATTCACAAACTGATAAATTTGAGAAGCAGAAAACAATAAGACAAAATACTTTCTCAAAAGTTTATAACAAAATAAAAATTAGAAAAGGCTTTATACAGGCCAAGTTATTCAAACTTTTATATAGGTACTCTGAAACATTTGCAGGATATAGAGAAACCCATAAGTTCTATCTAATCCTTGTCATAGATACAATAAGGCAAAGAGTAATTCAAACAGCAGAAAAACTACTCGAATACGATAGACTCAACTCGATTGAACAGGCATTTGATCTAAATATTGAAGATATTGAAGAAGGTCTTAAGAACGAGAATCTAAATATTAAAAAAATTGCTGAAGAAAACGCAAGATTTATAAACAGACTTAAGTCATGCCCGAATCTGCCGACAATATTTGACTCCAGAGGGTTAATTCATAGACCGCCAAAACCTGTAGTAAAAGAAGGAGAAATATCAGGTACTTCTGTATCCTCCGGAATTGCCAGAGGTCCTGTCAAGGTCATGCATACACCTACAGAAAAGCAGTTCAATAAAGGTGATATTCTTGTTGCTAAAGCTACAGATCCTGCCTGGACACCACTTTTTGTAAATGCATCTGCAGTAATACTGGAAGTCGGAGGACTGCTGCAGCACGGAGCGCTTGTAGCCAGAGAATACGGTCTTCCATGCATAGTAGGCATTGAAAATGTATCAGATAAATGGGATGATGGAGATATGGTTGAAGTTGATGGAACAGCAGGAATCATTAGAAAGCAGAAATAATTATTAATGGTTAATTGTTAATGATAAATTAACTAAAACTCAGGGATATAAATATGAATGCAAATAAAAAAGGTGACAGTGAAACTAGAAGAAAACTACTAATAACCTCTGCAGATTTATTTGGTAAATTCGGTTTTGATGGGGTCTCTGTTAGAAAAATCGCTTCTGAAACAAAAGTTAACCTTTCTGCCATAGGATATCATTTTGGAACCAAAGAAGAACTTTACAGGGCATCAATAGAATATTTAATAAAAAACGCTCTACTTGAACTTACTCCAATTATGAAAAAAATAGACATAGCTGAAAAGAGAGATAATAATGATAAGCAATTATGGAAAAATTTACTTTCAGACTTTCTTGAAAAAATAATTCGAATATTCTGCAGCGACGAACAGAAAATCAGATTTATGCTTTACATTAGAGAAAAATTGAATCCACATGAAAAAACTGACATATTCAGTGATGAATTAATAAAGCCTATAAAAAACCATATGACGCTTTTAATCAGGAAAAATACATCAGTGGAAATAACCAGTAAGCAATTACACTTTAAATTATTTTCTGTTATTGGACAGCTTTATCTTCTGCTAATATCTAAAAACATCGTTCTTGCAGGTTTAGGCTATGCAGAAGTTACTGATGAGTTTATAATGATGCTGAAAGAGAATTACATAAAAGATATATGCTCCATTTCTCATATTATCTAACCTATACGATATAATTTAATTATATTGATTCATGGCAAAATACTAAATAAACACGGAGAACAGACAATATGAAAGCAGTTATAGTTTTTCATAGCGTATGCGGTAATACATATCTTTTAGCAAAAGAATTTTATAATTCATTAACTGAACTTGGATTTGAAACTTCAATATACAGAGTTAAAGATGATGATATAAAAGACCTAAGTGAAGCCTATCC
Source organism: Victivallales bacterium (assembly GCA_036011305.1). GTDB lineage: Bacteria > Verrucomicrobiota > Lentisphaeria > Victivallales > GWF2-38-69 > DASCNA01. Next base: position 2,688 of record DASCNA010000188.1, on the reverse strand, counting down.
CTGTGCAAAAGAATTTTATAATAAGATAACTTCAATTCCTGAAGCAAAGCCGGAGCATGTACTTGAAAGTGATTTGATTATATACGGTTCTCCAAATTATTGTTCCAATGTATCTGCAGAAATGAAAACCTTTATTGATTCCACGTGTATATATTATAAGGATTCACTGCTTGAAGATAAGTATTTCACATGTTTTGCAACTGGTGAAGACAGAGAATCCGGCATCGATATATGCCTAAGTAATATGATCAATTATGCACTGGGGCAGTGTATGCAAGTTATCCCAATACCAACAAAACTCAAATATGAATATTCTATTCCGTCATGCGGTATTACACATAACAGCGGTCCAATGGCAGATCAGAGACCAAATGACAAAACATATAAAGGAATACAAGAATACTGTAAGTATATTGCAGAAAAACTAGTTTTAGCAAACCCATAATACTAATTATTCTGTATTCAGCTTTAAAGATAATTATAAGAAATTCTTACAAAATTTATTATCTCTAAAATATTTGATACAAAATTATTGCATATTTTAATTGTGTTTTTAGAATTAGAATTTATTAGTAAACCCTGTATGATAAATTAAAGTTAACAGGAAACTATTTTATGGATAATCTCAACCTTCCAGCAAAAGAAGAAAGACTTCAGAATATTTTGTCAGAATATAATTCACTTGCGATTGCATTTTCAGGTGGAATAGACAGTACACTGCTTGCATATTGTGCAAATAAATTCATTGCCGGAAAAGTACTGCTCATTAATATATGTTCACCGTTCTCTACTGAAAAAGAAACTGTTTTTATTAATAAATGGGCGGGAGATAGTAATTTTGATCTGGAAGTTATCCACAAAAATCCTCTTGATCTACCTGTAATACAAGAAAATCCTAAAGACAGATGCTACCACTGTAAAAAATTATTAATGAGTGAAATTATAAAAGATGCAAAGCATCATGATATAGATACAGTTGCAGACGGTACAAACATTGATGACTTCGGCGACTACAGACCTGGTATAAAAGCATCTGATGAATTATCGATTAAACATCCTTTTATTGAAGCTAAGTTTACAAAAAACGATATTAGGGAACTGGCACATAAATATAATATACCAAATTGGGATCTGCCATCTTCAGCTTGTTTAGCATCCAGAATACCATATGATACACCAATATTGGAATCAGATCTTAGAAACATAGAAAAAGCTGAAGACTTTCTACATAAACTTGGTTTCCTGTCATGTCGTGTCAGAAAGTTAGATGATGCTGCTAAAATAGAAGTTCCTGCTGAGAAAATAGATAATCTTCTTATATTCAGAAATGAAATTATAGCTATCTGTAAAAATCTTGATTTTAAACAAGTTTATATTGACCTTGAAGGTTATAGACAGGGTGCACTCAATATAAATATCTAAATTATGAAAAAAAGAGAAACCTGGAACAGTCAGACCGGATTTATTCTAGCGAGCCTTGGGGCAGCAATAGGACTGGGTAATTTATGGCTCTTTCCGTGGCGTTTTGCGACTTATGGCGGTGGTTCATTTCTAATCCCTTATCTTATTTTCCTCTTTATTTTTGTCAGACTTGGATTAACTGCCGAAATTGCATTTGGAAGGGCGTGTAAAAAAGGTCCAGTAGGTTCATTTAAAAAAGTAATGCCTGAAAAATACAGAAAAATACCTTCTGTATTAGGTACACTTCCAGGAATAGCACTGTTCTGTATACTCTCTTTTTATTTAGTCGTTTCAGGCTGGATAGCATCTTATATCTATATTTATATATTCAAAAGCAGTACACTTAATCACTCTACTAATTTTTTTAACTCATTCGCTGGTTCTTCATATACAATACCTGGTTTAATAATTGTTTTGGCACTAATCAGCATAACTCTAATTTTCGGAATAAATAAAGGCATAGAAAAATGCAATTCCATTGCAATGCCTCTGTTTTTTATAATGCTTATTATACTTTTAGTGGGCAGTATGAGTCTTGGCTCATCAACAAAAACTTTTAAATATATGTTTACATTTTCCTGGGATCAGCTTCTAAACATTAATACCTGGGTTATGGCACTTGGACAAAGTTTTTTTACTGTTTGCCTTGGAGGAATGCTGACTTACGGTTCATACCTTAAAAGAGATACAAATATTCCAAAGGCTGCGTTTTTAACAGCTCTTTTTAACATGGTTGCTTCTTTACTTGCAACGCTTGTGATAATTCCAGCAGTATTCAGTTTTAATCTTAATATGAATTCCGGACCTGCCCTGCTGTTTCTGACAATTCCTAAAATTTGTTCTATGTTTACAGGAGGTTTCTATTTTGGATTACTTTTCTTTATTGCGGCATTCTTAGCAGCATTAAGTTCTGCAATTAATTTAATGGAAGTAGCTGTTGAAACTCTGATTAATTTATTTAAAATCAGCAGAATGATTTCAGTTTTTATAATAACTGTTCTATTATTTATTATATCAGCAGTATTAACTCTTCACATGGGTCTGTTTACTAACTGGACTAACCTTGTTTCTATATACTTCTACCCTATTATGTCAATACTAGAATAAGTTCCATAGGTAATATTAAATATATTTCCATAGCTGTCAGTTCTTCTTCAAGCAGCCTGCAGGCTGCTTGAAGAAGCCTATTATAACTTTACACTTATTTAGTTTAACAAATTAAAAAGG
>DASCNA010000187.1:0-39779 GCA_036011305.1 Victivallales bacterium | reverse complement strand
TTTATAAAAAAATAGAAATAAAACACTATAAGAGCCTTTTGGCTGCCAGTGTTGAAGTGCAGAAAAATAAATTTATTAATACCAAAATACCAATACTCAAAGATGATATTTTATCAAAGAAACGGAAATTGCACACGGCTGAAACTTATAATTTGGATTTAATTATTATTTCTATTTTAATATTAATCATGTTATTTTTATTCTTCCACCTTTATTATAACAAAAAAAAATATGCCAAACAGTTAAATCACTTAAACAATAGCTTAGATGATAAAGTTAAAGAAAGAACAAAGGAACTTAGAAAATCTTTTAGTAAAATAAGAAAAGAAATTGAAACCAGGAAAAAAATCGAAAGCGAAATTAGAATTGCAGGAGAAATACAACAGAGTATCCTCCCGAATATAACTGCCAAATATAAAAGACCTGAATTTGCATTATATGCTGAACTGGAACCTGCTAAAGATGCAGCAGGGGATTTCTATGACTTTTTCTACATTGATGAGAATACACTTGCATTAATAATAGCAGATGTATCAGGAAAGGGAATTACTGCTGCTTTTTTTATGGCATTTGCAAAGACTATTTTGCGTAATATATGCCCACTGGAAAAAAATCCTTCCGATGCACTTGATAAAACAAACAAAATATTGGCAACAGATAATGATAAATGTATGTTTGTAACAGCATTTCTATGCTATTACAATATAAAAACCGGTAATATTGCTTTCGCAAATGCAGGGCACCATAATTCTATAATAATAAGTGATAATTCTCAAACTTTATTTGGTCATTTAAACAATGTACCCCTAGGTATAATGGAAAATGTCACTTATCAGTCCGGTAATCAAAAACTTTCTGTAGGAGATTCAATTATTTTTTATACAGATGGAGTTACTGAAGCAATTTCTCCATCAGAAGAAGAATATGGAGAAAAAAGACTTTATAATTTATTACAGAAACACAGTAGTTTAGAACCCTCAGAACTAACACAAAAAATTATCAGAGAAGTGACAGGTTTTGAAGAGGGAAGCAGATTTGACGATATTACTATTCTTATATTTAGAAGAAATGAATAATAAATACATAATTCCCTTAAAATATTTTACATAAATACAGTAGTAACACATATTATTCAATAATAAAATTTGAGAAGAATAATGTAGAACTCTTGAACATTATATGAGTTCAAAAATGCTTTTAAGAGTTATTTAAAGCATTAAATTTGACTGTCCAGTTAGAGCGATTCTTGTTGTAGTGGTCATCAATATGAACAGGATCCTGTGTTTTAAAATCACCGCCCCATCTAATATTTGGAGTATGCCTTATTTCATTTAGAAAATTTCTAACGTTGAAAGGTAATCTGCTGAAATTATTTTTACTCATTAATTTAGAATCATACCATTTGCCCTTGTAGACTATATTCATATCAATAGCATGGCCTATCAAATGGTTAGACATGCTGGCAGGTTTAACTACTGTTTTCTTTAAATTATTATTTGAGTGTCTATAGGAACTTGTCACATATACCATAACATTGTTATTAACTGCATAGCTGTTGATGAGATTCATAGTTGGTACAAAAGTTGCATCTACTACAACTGGTTTGTTTTTATAGCCAACGATGTTGGAAGATTTAAATGTAGTAAGATTTGACACTACATGTTTTTTCTGGCACGAGTTAATAAAAACAGCAAGTACACCAACGATTATAAAAGCAACCAGAATAGAGGTTACAGGTAATATTTTTTTTGATTGAGTTTTTTTATTCAAGTTAACAACCTATGATTAATAACGAATTTGAGTTTTAAATGTTATTTAATTCATCATTCAAAACTCAATATTCAAAATTTTAAAGTTACATTGCTTTAGGTATTCTAATTGTCAGGGTTTTTAAGCCATCGGCTAAAATATCTTTTACAGCAGAACTCAGAGCCAATCTTGCTTTGATCAGTTCTTCGTTGCCTGCGGCTAAAACCGGGCACTCTCTGTAAAAAGAGTTATATGCTTTAGCCAGATTCAACAGAAAACCTATTAGAACTGAGCAGTCAAGTTTCTCTGCTGCAGCAATAAGGTTATTTGAATAGAAAGCAGATAAAATTGCTAGTTTTCTTTCCCATTTACTATCAAGCAATGACCAGTTAATTTCTGAGAAATCAAGAATGCTGTCACCGTGTTTAGCTTTTGCTTTACTCAAAATAGAATTTATTCTGGCACAAACATATTGAACATACGGTCCTGTATCACCTTCAAATTTAATTGAAGCTTCAGGATCAAACATAATTGTAGTTTTAGGATTGAATTTTAAAAGCATAAATTTCAGAGCTCCTAAAGCTATGATTTCTGATCTGTCATCTATATCTTCAGGTACATTGTCGCCGCAGCGTTCAAGTGTAGCATTTTTTGCAAATTCCTGCATATCATCAAATAAATTGTCTGCATCCACTACTTTTCCTTCTCTGCTCTTCATTTTACCTGAAGGCAGGTTTACCATGCCGTATGCAAGGTGATGAAGATTTTCAGAACATTCGTAATTAAGTACTTTTACAAGAGCAAAAAGAGTTTTAAAATGATGGATCTGCTCATCTCCGACAACCCAGATCTGAGTGTCAGGATGAAAATCCCTGTACTTCATTAATGTTGTACCGATATCTTGAGTGATGTAAACGCTTGTAGCATCAGGTCTTAGTAATACTTTTTCTGTCAGCTTAAATGGTTTCAAGTCTGCATATATAGCACCATCTTCACGTTTTTGGAAAATTCCTTTTTTATAGCCGTCCAGTACAATATCTTTTCCAAGTTTGTAAGTATCGCTTTCCAAATAAACTCTGGTGAAATCAATTCCCATTCTTTTATAGGTTTCGCTGAAGCCGTCAAGAACCCATTTATTCATTTTTTTCCATAGAGCTATAACTTCGGGGTCTCCGTTCTCCCATTTGATCAGAGTGGCCTGGGCAGCTTTACCAATTTCTGTTTCAGGGAAAAGTTCTTCATCTGTTTTTTCTGATAATTCAGGGTTGGATTTTTTTAATTCTTCAATTTGGCGTTTCAATTCTTTATCAAATAAAACGTAAAAATCTCCAACAAAATGGTCACCTTTTTTATTCGCTGTTTCAGGAGTTTCATCATTGCCGAATCTCTGGTAACCTATCATTGATTTGCAAATATGAATACCCCTGTCATTAATTAAATTTACACCGAATACTTCATTACCTACTCTTTCAAGCAATGAGCAGAGAGCCATACCTAAAGTATTATTTCTTAAATGTCCTAAGTGCAGTGGTTTATTAGTATTAGGTGCTGAATACTCAATTAGTATTTTATGTTTTGCGCTGTCAGGCAAAGTGGCATTTTTTAAAAGAGTTTTAACATTAGCAAGAGTGTTATTATATAAGACGCCTGATTTTAGGCCAAAGTTTACAAAAGCTTTTATCTTATTTGCAGATTCAACATCGTTATGTTTATTAAGAAAGCTTAACACAGCATCAGCAATTGAGTCAGGTTTCTGTTTTAGGACTTTTGTTAAACGGAAGCAGTTAACTGTAAAATCTCCTTCCATATTTGCAGGGCATATTTCAAGTGAAATATTAATGTCAGATTCAGCTGCATTAAATTTATTCGATAGATCTTTTACAAGATCATTAATACATTCAAAATTCATTTTTTTTCTCTATTATTTTATATTTTAGTTTTAATTACTGTTGTTGCACTTTCTTCTTTAACGAAAATAGTGTATTTGCCAAATGCAGACGGAATTAAACAGTTTCGTCCCTGTTTTACTTCAACCTGTATATTTTCATTTCCCACCTTAATGTCATTATTAACAGCTGTAAGAATATGGAAGCCGTTAGAACCTGTATTATCATCCCAGTTCTCAGCCAGTCGTAAATCATCAATATGGAAAAATTGACAGTATTGTACGAGGGGAAATTTTCTGTTATGAGTAACATTACCTATAACTCCTGATATTTTAGGCGAAGTCCTTTGAGTAAAATGAATACTCTGCATAGCTTCATCTACATGAAGTTGGCGCGGCTCTCCATTTGCACCCACTCGCCCCCAATCGCTTATGCGGAATGTTGTATCAGAGTTTTGCTGGATTTCCAGGAGGAGATTGCCTGCACCAATAGCATGAACTGTTCCTGAAGTTATAAAATATGCATCACCCGGAACAGACTTAGAAACCTGCAGACACTCTTCTACAACAGTGCTCTGATAGGTGTCCATAAATCTTCTCATTGTAGATTTATGATTCAGACCTGCAAAAATTTTGGCATCTTTATCTGCAGCCATGATATACCACATTTCTGTTTTAGGCTCTGCTTCGGGAATTTTTCTACATGTATTTTTATCAGGATGTACCTGTAAAGAAAGTCTTTTTCCAGCATCAATAATTTTAACTAATAGAGGGAACCTTTTATGTGCAAATTTTTCACCTACTAAATCATGTCCATGAGTTTCAATCAACTCACGTAAATTTTTACCCTTTAATGATCCGTTTTCAACGACACTTATATCGCCGTCTCTATCAACAATTTCCCATGATTCTCCAATAGGAATTTCAGATTTCGGCAGTACTCGGTCAAGATGAGAGGCAAGTTTGTTTCCTCCCCACATAACTTCTTTATAAATGGGTTCGAAAAGCAAAGGATATATATCATCTTTTTCCAGTTTCTGTGTCATTATAAAAGTTCCTTATATTGTTTCAGGTACGATAATTCCGTATAAACATAATAATTAATAATTGAACTCATATTTTTAGTAGTAAAAAACAAAATATTATGAGAAACAAAGTATTACAATTTAAAAATTTATATAATATATAGCTAATGGGAACATAGGCAAGTTTTTTCAGCAAGCGATTGAATAGAAATTACATAAGAAATAGTTATCAGTTAAAAAATTAAGATATATGCAATCCAAATGAAGGTAAATTTCTGTCATTATATTTAGTAAAATTGAAAATATTATTTTTGCAATTAACATTATAAAATCACAAAGTAAAACAATTTTAGTGCCAACAACTAACTTTTGACTTGATTAAAATATAAGAGAATTTAAAATGACTGTCAAGAAAAAGCAATTTTTCTATAATAATAGTATGATATAATTTTGTTACAGAATATTATAAGGACTAATTAATGGAAACAGCAAAACTTAATAAAGCATATTTCGGTAATCATATATTAAATATAATAATAGGAATTGTAGGTTTAATACTTTTTATTATCGGGACTCTAATGCCAGGTACTTATGAGCAGAAATACTATTTCTTATACGGAGCTATTTTACTTACAATTTCTTCTTTTTTAGAGAAAAATAGTTTTTTTACAGTGCTGGAAACCATTATAGTGATTGATGCAGTTATATCTTTTTTAGGTTTGTCTGCTGTAATTACATCAATTATTACTTTCATAATAATTATTATAACCATTATTTGTTTTGCTGCTAAAGGTGAATTTAAAGAAAAATATCTTATCGCTGGGACAATTGGACTTATCTTTCTGGGACTGGGAGTAGGAATTAATAATCCCATATTCTATACAATAGGAGGATTTTTTGTGGCACTTTATTCCCTGATGTCAATTTTTAAAGGATTTCAGATAGCTTACCTTTTCTTGATACTGAATATTATTTTTACAATAACATCTGCTATTGGTGCGTATGAATGGTTAGTTAAGTAATTATTTACAGTATTAGTTCAATATCAGACTGATTTATTCCTGTCAAAATTTTGACAAACTTCTTATTTTCTATACAATTAAATTAACATGTTTCAATAAGCATATTCGTCTCAACGTAATTTAATAGAAAATGAGCTTCTGAAATGACAAAGTTTTTATTCAGCAAAAAAACCATTCCCTACTGGCTTTTGGCTCCGACAGTACTCTATATCATTATATTTTGGTTAAGACCGGTAATAGGAGCTGTAGTAATGAGTTTTCAGAATTCTACAGGAAACTTTACCCTACTGAATTATTCTATGATTTTCCATAGTGTTGATTTTTTTCCATCTCTATGGAATACAGCAATTTTTGCTATAGTATCTGTTACTCTGGAGTTTTTCCTCGCATTATTACTTGCTCTTTTTCTTAATAAAAAATTTAAATGCTCTGCTTTGCTTCTTTTTGTCGCAATGATCCCCATGGCACTTCCTTCTGCCATGATCGGTATAATGTGGAGAACCGGTTTTGATTATTATGGATGGATAAATTCAATTCTCTGTCATTTGGGTATAATATCTTCAGCACAGCCTGTTAACTGGCTTGGATGCCCTGATGTACAGTTGCTGATTCTTATTATCATACTTGATGCATGGTCTGTAATTCCTTCTGTGATGATCATTCTTCTGGCTGGTCTGCAGGGCATGCCGAAGGAGATGCTGGAAGCAGGATATGCATTCGGAGCAAGCAAAAAAACTGTCTTATGGAGAATTACAATCCCGCTTTTAAAACCAACAATCATCACTGCTATAATTTTAAGAATAATTTCTGCGATTCAGATATGGATGGTTATTGTTATGCTTGTTAACTTCAACAGAATACCTGTTCTGTTGAGTAAAGTTATCTTCTATGCAAATTACGTACAGAATCTGCCTAACAGCAAAGCGCTTGCTGCAGCATATTCAGTAGTAGTTACACTCATTGTTGCCATTTCTGCAGTTTTTTATCTCAAGGTATCTGGAGCAATTGGAAAAGATAATGAGGGCAGGTAGATGAATATCTATAAAGCATCAAAAAAAGCCACTTTTGCCATTGTTGTTTTCGGTATAATTTTTATAATTGCATTACCTCTTTTCTTTGTAGTCACAATGTCTTTCATGTCTAAGCATGAAGTAATGAGTTTCCCTTTAAATATGTTCCCAAGATTTTCATATACGTTAAAGGTTGAAAAACCTGAAAAGAAAAAACCGATATTTTATCTAAAATCCCAGGTTGGAGATAAATATACTTCTCTCATTGAATCTTATGATACTTCAAAAATTCATTCTTTTTTTCTGAATGAACTTTCCCTAAATGTCCCAAAAGAAAAAATAAGAAAATTAATAGATAAAGCATCTACTGGGAAAGCCCAAACATTTAATGAATGGAAAAATCCTTTTTTTAATTTTCAGATGTTTTTTTTAGTTACAAACGGGGCATTTGCTGCCCTTTGGATGAGTATAAAAACGGTAATTTTTACATGTCTAATTTCTCTTATAATAGGCAGTCTCGCAGGATATGCATTTGCAAGATATTTTTTTAAAGGGAAAGATATAGCAAAAGTTAGTGTTCTCTTTGTAAGAATGTTCCCAGGAGTTTCAATCGCCATACCAATGGCCTTAATATTGGTAAATATGGGAATGTTTGATACTGCTTTCGGATTATCTCTAGTTTATTCTGTCGGAAATATTGCTCTTACAATATGGATAACATGCAGTATTTTTTTAGGTATACCGGTTGAATTTGAAGAAGCTGCACAGGTATTTGGAGCAGGTAAATTTAAAACTTTTTTAAAAGTAACACTTCCATTAACACTTCCTGGACTTGCCGCCAGCTCTATGTATTGTTTTCTTGGAGCATGGAATGAAGTTATTACGGCTCTGTTATTAACGCAGAGTCATCCAACTTTTGCAGTTGTGGTATATACAACAATTTTCGGTTCACAGTCCAATTTCGGATTTGCCGCAGCAGGAGCAATTCTTCAGGCTATTCCGGCACTTATATTCACTTTTATAATAAAAAAATATATCAATCAGATGTGGGGTGAAGCTGCAGTTTAATAACGGCTTTTGGCTATTACTCATATACAGCGGACAATCGAATGTAAAAACATAAATAATTAATATTTTATATATATGGAGAACCATTAATGGGAACTGTAAGACTTGAAAATATTGAAAAAATATATCCAAACGGCTTTCAGGCCGTAGAGAAATCCAATCTTGAAATACATGAAGGTGAATTTCTGGTATTGCTAGGTCCGTCGGGATGCGGTAAAACGACAATTATGCGAATGATTGTAGGACTGGAAGAAGTGACAAAGGGAAAGGTTTTTATCGGCAGTGAAGAAGTAACTGAAACTCCGGTTCAGAAGCGTAATGTCGGAATGGTTTTTCAGAACTATGCTGTCTGGCCGCATATGACAGTATATGAAAATATAGCTTTTCCGCTGAAACTTAAAGGTTTTTCAAAAAAGAAAATAAAAGATCAGATTAATAAAGTATCAGAGATGACAAATATCACAGACTATCTTGACAGGTACCCAACTCAACTGTCAGGTGGACAAAGACAGCGGGTAGCAGTGGCAAGAGCTGTAGCATATCAACCTAAGGTATTTCTAATGGATGAACCTCTGTCTGCGCTCGATGCCAAATTAAGAGAAAGTATGCGCACTGAATTAAAACAGATACAGAGGCAACTGAAAGCTACAACTGTTTTCGTTACCCATGATCAGGCAGAAGCAATGAGTTTAGCAGATAGAATTGTAGTAATGGACAAAGGCAAAATTATCCAGATAGGTTCCCCTGAAGAAGTTTACCATGATTGTAATAATCTGTTTATAGCTGATTTTATAGGAACACCACCAACGAACTTTATTGATGTAAAAATAATAAAAAAAAATAATGATATTACGGTTAAGCACAGTGATTTTGAATTTAATCTTAAGTCCGCTGATTATAAAACTCTGGAACGATATATAGATAAAGATGTAATTCTGGGAATCCGTCCTGAAGATATGGAAATATCCAAAACGGAATCAGGCTCTCTTAAACTTAACTTGCTATTAACAGAACCGCAGGGTAACTACAAAATAGTAGTATGCGTACTTGCTGAAAGGAAAATTAAAATAGTAGTACCTTCTGACGTAAAAATACCTAAGTCTAAAACTATACCAATCAACTTTAAACTAGATAGGATTATGCTGTTTGATAAAGAAACAGAAGAACGGATCAGATAATATTGAACATACCGAATTAATGGAGTACTAATGAAAAAACTAACTGTATTTTTTTTATCAATAATTATTTCTATATTTTTTATAACGGGATGTTCAAAGGAGAAAAATCAAAGTTCAGATACTGATAAAAGCAAAGCTGAAATCCCTAAGTCAGCTGTCATCGGGAGTAATAAAGTTGTTTTTTCATCCGGTTTATGGTCTGTTCCGAGTCAGAGGGAGTATATAAAAAGAGTTATAATGGCAGGTTTCGAGAAGAAAACAGGAATATCCGTTGACTACAGATATATAATGGCTAAGGATATAATTAATGTGCTTCTACTTCAGAGAGCAATGAACAATATCATGGTGGACATAGTAACTATTGGATCAGGAGATATGCCAAAATTCATAGATCAAGGATTTATGGAAAATCTGAATCCATATATGGAAGAATATTTTGATGATATAACAATATTTAAAGTATTTAATAATGTCACCAATAAAAATGGAAAAGCTTATTTTCTGCCAATTGTGGCAGATGTATATATAACTGTAGCTAATAGAAAAGCATTGAAATATCTACCAAAAGGCTGTGATGTTAATGATCTAACCTGGAATGATTTCGTCCAGTGGTCACATAATATAAGAAAAGGTGAAGGTGTTGGCAAAACGGTATTTTCAGGAGCACCTATGAATTCTTTAATTTATGAATACGGTGCCATTGAGTTATCATATGGGGCTAAATTTTTAGATTTAACAACTAAACCAGCACTTAAAGCCTGGGAAATTATGGTAGAACTTCGAAAAGATTATACACCTGATATATTAAATACATCAACTGCAAAAGATTCACTTCTTAAAGGTATCGGTTGGATCACTATTATTCATATTGCTGACGGCGGAGCTACATATGATTCAGATCCGACAAAGTTTATAGTAGCACGGGTACCAAAAGGACCAGTAGGCAGAGGAACTATATCAGGAGCTTATGGTATTGGCATTCCGAAAGGATCAAAGAATAAAAGAAATGCGTTGAAATTAATGCAGTATCTGCTTTCTCCAAAAATACAGGCAGATATAGCCAGAGGGACCGGAGGATTTGTACCTCCGGTAAAGCAGGCTTTTGAATACCTTGGCAATAATCCCTCTGAAAAGGTTATTAAGATTGGTTTGGAAACATTTAATACAGCAATAATATCAGGAGTCCCATCTGATAAATATTGGGATTGGAATGCAGTAAAAATAATTTTTGATAATTTATTTAAAAATATGGTCATAGGTAAAGGAAAAGTAGATATAAAAATGCTTGAGGCCGCGAAAGTTGAACTGATGAACCTCAACAAAGCTAAAAGTAAAATTTATAAAGATATTAAACCCAAAAATATGGAACCTTAAAATATTTTTAATTTATGAATATAGCTCTATGTCATTACAGAGTAGGGGAGACAGACGGTGTTTCTCTTGAAATGGAAAAATGGAAAATTGCTCTGGAAAAAATGGGGCATAAGGTTTTTTATTTAGCAGGAAGTAAAGGCACTAGAGATGCTTATATTATACCAGAACTTCAGTATAAGCAGTCAGAAAATCTAAAGTTTATAGAAAATGCCTATGTTGCAATTGAAGATTATTCAGATGAAAAAGAAATGCAGCGGGCATTAGAGAAATATACAGAAAAATTAGAAAATCATTTAGAAGAGTTTATAAAAAAGTTAAAAATAGATGTTCTGATACCAAATAATATTTGGTCAAGGGGATGGAATTTGCCTGCTGCAGTCGGTTTTTACAATGTTATAAAAAAATGCAATGTAAAATGTATAGCTCATCACCATGATTTTTATTGGGAAAGAGATAAGTTTAAAAAAGGTACTTCAGACTTTATTAACAAATGTCTTGATACATATTCACCACCCGATGATCCCTTAATAAAGCATGTTGTCATTAATGAATTAACAAGAAAAGAACTGAAAAAACGTAAAAAGATTGAAGCAGTTGTTGTACCTAATGTATTTGATTTTTCGGCGCCGTTATGGATGCTTGATAATTATAATGCTGATTTTCGCAAAACTGTTGGAGTCGATCAAAATGACATACTTATATTGCAGGCTACAAGAATTGTTGAAAGAAAGGCCATTGAGCTTGCTATTGATGTCGTTGGAGAGATGCTTAAAAAAGATAACCTAAATACTCTATATTCAAACAAACTTTATGACGGGAGACAGTTTAGAAAGGAAAATAAAATTATATTTGTTCTTGCAGGACTTCACGAATTCAGTTCTAGATATATCGAATTGCTGAAAGAAAGAGCTTCAAACTGTAAGGTTAAGCTGCTATTTATAAATGAATTAATTGAAGATGTACGCTGTAATAAAAATGGTGAAAAATGTTATTCTTTATGGGATGCTTTTGCAAGCTGTGACATTGTTACTTATCCAAGTATTTGGGAAGGTTGGGGTAATCAGTTTCTGGAAACTGTTTTTGCAAAAAAACCTGTAATAGTTTATGAGTACCCTGTGTATTTGACAGATATTAAAAATAAAAATTTTGATATTATATCTTTGGGTAGTGAATACGAGGTATGCCAAAATGGATTAGTTAAAATAGACATGCAAAGAATAAAAAATGCATCTAAGCAGTCCATAGATATATTAATCGATAATGATCTAAGAAGTAAAGTAGTTAATAAAAACTTTGAAATAGCAAAAAATAATTTTTCCTATAAAAATCTTGAAGATATTTTAAAAAGAACTCTAAATAACATTTGAATTCAGTGTCCGACAATCAGGAGGTTCGAAGAAATGTCTGATTATCAGATACTTCAGCGTTCTTTTGAGATTCAGTTATCATAGAATGCTTGATCATTGTTACCGTTTTTCCATTCGTTTATGATATTTGGTTCCTTTTAAACGGCGAATACCAACAAAATCTGCTCGATTTCCATTAATAATTTCTTCTGATGTTTTGAATGTATGAATTCCTCCAGATATTCTTAACCCGACTCCACCTTCAGCTAATCTTATATATGAGTTTATTAGGAGTTTAGATATTTTGACTTTATCTCAAACATCTTTTTTCCATTATAGCATCTACTGATAAATTTTCTTTGCGCAAAAGATTATTAAAAACAGTAACTTTTATATCTGAAATCAAGTGATATTTATCCTGTAAATCTAAACTTTCATAAAAATCTTCATTGGAAATGTAATACGCCAGTTCAAGTGATTCAACATCAAGTTTCTGTTCTGCAGTATCAGTAATTTCCAAATCATCATCTTCATTTTCTTCTTCTTCTACTGAATTAAGTGCTTTGTGAAAACTCAGCAACTTATAACCCCATATTTTTAATAAGGTATCTTCATATTTTTTCCATTCCAGACTTTTGATTAGTAATTCTGAAAATCCGTGTTTTTTTTTAGTGTTATAAAAGACATTTTTCTGACTATGGAGTCCTTCCACTATGTCTATCAAATTTAAATACTGTTCTTTTATTTCATTTTCTGTTGGATTCATGAGGATATACCGATTTAAAATTTTACAAAAAATAACTTGTTGAGTTAAACTTAATTTAAGATAGAAAAAATTATTTTCTACCTCCTAATATTCTTAACAACATTAGGAACAGGTTTATAAAATCTAAATAAAGAGCTAAAGCACCCATCAATGCTGCTTTTTTCCCTATTTCAGAGTTAACTTCAAACTGACCGCTCATTCTCTTTATTTTTTGTGTGTCATAAGCAATTAAGCCTACAAAGATTAGTACTCCGACATAAGTAATAATCCAGTACATCATGCTGCTATGTAAAAAAATATTAACAACCGATGCTATTATGATTCCAATCAGTGCCATGAAACATAGGTTGCCGATAGTTGTTAAATCTTTTTTTGTATACCAGCCGTAGCAGCTCATAACAGCAAAAGTACCTGCTGTTGCAAAAAAAGCTGAAGCTACTGATGCTCCGGTAAAGCCTAAAAGTATTACAGAAAACGTAATTCCATTAAGTACTGCATATCCTATAAACAGTGCTGACGCGGAAAAAAAGGAAATTTTATTTATAAGAGCTGTCATTGCCACTACAGCAAGAATTTCAACTATTATTAATCCAATGAACAGAATTTGGTTAGTTATGATTATTCCTACTATTTGTGGTGTTGAAGCAACAAAGAGCGCTACAAGGCCGGTTATCACTAATGCAAAACACATCCAGCCGTATACTCTTGTTATAAAATTCTGTTCTCTTACTTTATATGCCACATCAGCAGGATTGTCAAAATACATACATTAATACTCCGAATTTGTTTAGAGATAAATTATTTTCATCAATAAAATATTATATAAATAATAAAATACAAAAAAAAGTATGATAATAGTATTATATTAAAATTACGAATTACGAATTACGAATTACGAATTACGAATTACGAATTACGAATTACGAATTACGAATTACGAATTACGAATTACGAATTACGAACTCACAGGCTTTTCTGCTAAATCTGCAAAATAATTTTGAAGATAGAAGACTGCTGTAGAATTTAGTTATATTAAATCAGGGAATAAAATTATTTTAGATGGATATTATACCTATAAAAAAAGAAGAGAGAAACTTTAACGGAATAGATTATTTTCTATTCTGGACAGGTGTTGCTATATCACTGGCTGAAATATGGGCAGGGGCTTTTCTGGCGCCGTTAGGTTTATTGGTGGGAATTATTGTCATACTGCTTGGCCATATGATAGGGAATACATTTTTAGGGCTGGGAGGGATAATAGGAAGTGATTACGGGATAAGTTCCATGGTGTCTGTCAGGCCGTCATTCGGAATAAAAGGAGCAAATATAGCATCTCTATTTAATATTATTCAGCTTATTGGATGGGCTGCTATCCTGCTGATAATTGCTGCTAATGCCGGAGCTATACTTGGAAAATTTTACGGTGGGCTACTCGGATCGTATAAATTATGGGCTGTTATTATAGGCTTGTTAACATTAATATGGGCACTGTATACAGGAAAAACTGTATGGAAATATATGCAGATTCTGGCCTGTTTTGTTATGATGTATGTGATTGTTGTAATGACATATATGACGTTTAAAAATGTTGATATCAGCAATTTTACTTTTCATTCCGGATCGAAACTTCACTTTATGACAGCTCTTGATTTGGTTATAGCAATGCCTATTTCTTTTTTACCTATCGTTGCAGACTATTCCAGATTTGCCAAGAGCACCAAGCGTGCATTTACATCTACCTGGCTGGGATATTTCATTATTTCCGCCTGGATGTATATTTTAGGGCTGGGAGGAGTAATATTATTGGGAGAACAGGATCCTACCAGATTGATATTGAAATCTTTTGCCATTATCGGTTTGGCTATTCCTGCACTTTGTATGGTCATCTTTTCTACCGTCACATCAAATTTTCCTGATTTATACTCAGCAACATGTTCAATGAAGAGTATGTCGAATAAGATAAATGATAAGTTGTTAATGACGGTTTTTGCTGTATTGATAATTCTCATAGCTCTTATTTTTCCTATGGATCAATATGAAAATTATCTATTCATAATAGGAGCAATGTTTATTCCTCTGTTTGGTGTAGTTCTTACTGATTATTTTATTATCAGGAAGAGAAAATTAAATATTAACAATATTGATAAAAAAAATGGAGAATACTGGTACTCCAAAGGATATAATTTAATCGCTATTATATCCTGGCTAATCGGTTTCTGTTTATATCTCATGATAAAAGACTGCTACATTGGCGGATCTATACCGTCAATAGTGACAGCAGGTGTTATCTATTATTTTCTGACAAAAGCTAAATGGAGCGGAAGGATTGCTGGAATTAAATAAATTATCGCCTATCAGCTATAAAGATTTTCTATTGGAAAATAATGGAGGGTGAGATTCCATTCCGAGCCGTTAATATGAGCATCATCATTGCATGTGAATATTTCAGATTAAATATGAGAAATAAAGTGAAGGGCTGAGTGGGAAGTCATCCCTCCGGCATAATCACATTATTTACGAAATTTATTAAGCGGAATGGTATAACTATACGACTCCCTGATCCAGCATAGCATCAACTACCTTTACAAAGCCGGCTATATTTGCACCATTAAAATAATTACCAGGAGTACCGTATTCCTCAGCTGCTTCAAGGCAGGAATTGTGTATACTGTTCATTATGTGCTTCAACCTGTTATCTACCTCTTTTCTCGGCCAGCTGATTCTCATGCTGTTTTGAGCCATTTCCAAACCGGAAACTGCAACTCCGCCTGCATTAGCCGCTTTACCCGGGGCATAAAGCAGTTTATGATCTATAAATAAATTTACACCGTCCGGAGTAGTAGGCATATTAGCTCCTTCGCTTACTGCAAAAACTCCGTTATTAATAAGATTTTGGGCATCTTTTCCGTTTATTTCATTTTGTGTTGCACTTGGGAAGGCACAGTCGGCTTTATGATCCCAGAGTGGATTAAAGTCGAGTTTAGGATCTACAGGTGTATAGACTGCTTCAGGGTATCTTTCTATATATTCCTCAATTCTTCCTCTTCTGATATTTTTTAAAGTCATTATGTAATTAAGTTTTTCTCTTGTAATACCTGCCTCATCGAAAATATAACCGGAAGAGTCAGATAACGTTATGACTTTTCCTCCAAATTCCAGGATTTTTTCAGTGGTATATTGTGCTACATTTCCTGAACCTGAGACAAGACAAATTTTATTTTTAAGATTTTTGTTTTTAGTCGCAAGCATTTCTGCTGCCATATAAACACTGCCGTATCCTGTTGCTTCAGGACGTATTAAACTTCCTCCCCAGTTAAGGCTTTTTCCTGTTAATACACCTGTAAATTCTTTTGCGAGTTTCTTATACATACCAAATAGAAAACCTATTTCTCTTGCTCCAACACCAATGTCTCCTGCTGGAATATCAGTATTCGGACCTATATGATGAAATAATTCACTCATGAAACTTTGACAGAATCTCATAACTTCATTATCTGATTTTCCTTTTGGATCAAAATCTGAACCGCCCTTGCCTCCGCCCATTGGCAGTGTCGTTAAAGCGTTTTTGTATACCTGTTCAAAAGCCAAAAATTTCAGTATGGATAAATTGACTGAAGGGTGAAAGCGAAGACCTCCTTTGTAAGGTCCAATTGCACTGTTCATTTCTATTCTGAAACCCCTGTTTACTTTGATTTTTCCTCGATCATCCATCCAAGGGACACGAAACATAATAATCCGTTCAGGCTCTATAATTCTTTCCAGTATATTTGCATGACGATATTGGGGATTTTTATCCAGTACTGGCTTGATTGATTCTAAAACTTCTTCCACAGCCTGTTGAAATTCTTTTTCATAAGGATCTCTTGCTTTAATTTTATCCATTACGT
Organism: Victivallales bacterium; assembly: GCA_036011305.1. Taxonomy (GTDB): domain Bacteria; phylum Verrucomicrobiota; class Lentisphaeria; order Victivallales; family GWF2-38-69; genus DASCNA01. The sequence goes on along the minus strand of DASCNA010000187.1, from coordinate 23,469 downwards.
CCTTCATCTTTCCTCCAGGTTAGTAATTAAAATTTTATTTCAAAATAATAGCTTTTGCTCTTTTTCCATTTGCTTTGATAGTTAAAGGTGATTTTAATTTGATATGTTTTATAAATTCAGTTTCTGATTCTGCTTTTTGTTTTTCCAGCCAGGTTTCATCAAGAAAGCTATCGCTTTTACGTTCAGGAGGTATTGTAAGATAAGGTATTCCGAGAGAGCACAGATTATGAAAAAAGTGAGATCCTTGAGAAGGTTCTGCGTTAATATTTTTATTTCTTGATTCGATAATTGCTCTTGTACCTGAAATATCACTCCACTCCACAGGAATGCCTAACCATCTATCTGCCGAACCCCATCTTCCTGGACCAATTAATAGATACTCTATATTTTGTCCGGTAAGATTTCTGTTGATTTTAGTAATTTCATCGGCTATTGTGAGTGTATGGCTTGAGTCAAAAGAACTTTTTTTAACATATACGATGTTTTTAATGTTTTCAATTATTCCATTTCCCATGGACATCGTAGAATAACAGAAAGCTTTTCTTATATCTTCTTCAGATATAATTACATTAGAATTAAAACTCTGAAGTGACATTGGTCTGATTTGTAAAAGCAGAAACTCAGGCTGAACTTTAGCGGATTTATCATCAGACTGTATATAGTTCACAACAAATTCTATTTCTATGGGGGTTCCAATCCCTTTTCTGCCAGTCACAAGGAGTTCTGAAAGGATTTCAGGAAGTGGGAGGCTGTCATGTTTTAAAATGTCGGCAAATGAAAGAATGCAGTGATGCTTATTTGAAAAGTAGTCTACTATTTTATGATCTTGAGCTATATATGAGCTGAAAATATTTCTTAATTCTGTATATAGACTAATCACTGATTTATGATCCTCTATGTCAAGTTTTGACAGCATAAACTCAGATATATCATGACCTTTTTCTCTGTCGTGAGGAATTTTATGTTTATCAGGATGTTTCATGTTAATAGCATAAAATGACCGTTGAGATGTTTTAAGGATATCTTTGATTTTAGAAAAATGAGGTAGATTTTGTGGATATTTTGGTGAAAAACGTAATGAAGTTTCTCCGCTCACTACAGTTTTACCAAAGCCTAAAGCAATATGTGCTATTCCTTCTTCAGGTTTCATATATGACATGGGATAAAAATTATAAGATTTTACTACACCTGAAATAGCAGGGAAAAAATAGTCCCCATAATTATTTCCAATTGCCTCCTGTATAATAACTGCCATTTTCTCTTCTTCTGTGCGCCGTAGAGTAGTTTTTGCAAGCTGCTTTGCAGCATTTAGGTATGTCGATGCAAAAACAAGTTTTATGGCTTTTGAGAGATTATTGTGTCTGATACTGAAATTATGATTATTATTCGGGAGCATATAAGTTCTGTATAAACCTGCAGAAGGCTGGTAAAGTGCATCCTCCAGAAGACTGGATGATCTTACAGCAATCGGGTGTTTTACCTGTTTTAGATAAGCTGTCAAGTTGATTTTTAGATTGGCATGTAGTTTTCCGTTAATAAATCTGTTAATTATTTCATAATCAGCAAGCTCGGCATCTATTATGTCATCAAGTTGGTTATCTTCCATAAAATGGTCAAAATATTCGGTTGCGATTACAAGTGTCTTAGGTATTCTAATGTTTAATTTAGGGAACTTTTCCCTTACATGAAGGTTAGTGTCAAGCAGGTGTGAAGCAAAAGCCAATCCCCTGGCTTTTCCTCCTAGCGATCCTGTTCCCATTTTTATAAAATCTGTTTCAGGATCAAAATTTTCAATATTGAAATCGGCAATAACCACTCTTTGATGACCTTTACGCCTCATATGTATGCAGAATGAAATAAAGTTTTTAAGTTCTGAAATATCTACAAAATCATCCCATGATACAGGTCTGATCAGTGAGGCGAGAAAAATTTCGGAACGGGCAGTCAGCCAGGTGGAAATATGATTTCTTTCCGCATGGTATTTAAAAACTTCATCAGGAATTGAAGGAATAAGTTTTTCCATTTCACGAAGAGTTGATGCTTTAGCAATTATTTTTCCGTCAGGATAATTGAAAATAAAGCTTCCAAATGCCAAATGGTTAATTAAAAAACTATGAATTCCTGAATGAAGATTCTGAGAATTTTTATTCAGGAAAAATGCATTTAACTTAAAAGCTTCAGCTCTATTTGAATCATCTGAGCTCAACAAGAGCACTGGAGTATCAGGCGTGTTCTTTTTTATAAACTTATGAAATATCAAGCCTGCTTTATCATTTAATTTTTGATCTTTTTTAAATCTTACATCAGAAATTACCCCTAGAAGGTAAGGCTTGTATTTCGTATATAATGAAACAGCATCTTCATAATTTTCAGCAAGTAGGATTTTTGGTCGTGCACGCATTCTCAAAAGACGATCTTCTTCATTAAGAGATTCCTCCATAACAGCCTGTGTCTGCAGCACTACTTCCTTATAAAGAAGAGGGAGGAGTGAGGATAAATATTTTGGAGAATCCTCAACAAATATGATTACTCTTACTTTTGCTCTTTTTGTATCCCAGGAAACATTCATCATATCTTCCTCGCTCTTTACCAGAGCCAGAAGAAGATCAGAGTTACCACTCCAAATAAGTTTTTTATCGAAACAGTCATCTTTAGCTGGATAATTGTTTTCAAGAAGCTGGATATTACTCATGTGTGCTAAAAGATAAACAGGTAGTTTTGGATACATTCTTTTAATACCAGCACAAAATCTGTAGGGATTTACATCATCAAACCGCGGCATTGTTATAACGAGGTCAAAATCATCTTTTAAAAGAAAGTCGAAGGCTTCGCTTGGAGAGGAAGCCCATGTTAATTTCGGAGGATGAGAAAGATTAAGACCTCTATATTCGTGAATGATTCTTTCTGCAAATCTACCGTCCTCTTCTAGAATGAATGCATCATAAGGCGAAGAAACAAGCAGTATTTCCTTAACGCGCCTTGCCATAAGTTCATGGAAAATCTTAAAAGAGAATTCAAAATAATTAGCTTTGAATATTTCATCATATTTCTGTTTCCATGTTTTCATTATGAAAAAATATCCTGTTTTAGAGGATTGCAGTAAAGTACTGTAATTTTATTTAATAACAAAATAAATCATTTACCTACTTAGATAATGTAAATTAAAGTAGAAATAAACATTTTCAAATTCATAAACTTTAAATTACTTATTTAAGAGCGGTTAATGATAATTATTTATCTAGGGATTAATGAGATTTTTAGATATTTCCTTTATCATTCAGTTGTTTATATGCTGAAGCTCTGAGCGTATATTTTAACCCTGTTCCAGGAATAAAGCCAATAATTGTAGCCGCAGATATAATATCAATAATTAAAGTAATGAGAAAAATATAGAATATTTCTCTCAAGTGAAGGTTAGTCATTTTCCAGCTGACTTTAATGGCATTTAATGGGTTTGCAGATTCTTCTGTAATAATGAAACCTGTGAAATAGAGTTTTAAATATATATAAATTGATAAGATAAAACTCAATAATGTTAAAAATATAATGAATAATGTTTCGATTATATAGTAAATACTGAGTGTCATGCTATGCAAATTTGTTTTTCTGACAAAGTAGATATTTAATACTATATAGATAAATGGAATGGCAATAGATATTGTGAATGGAATTACTTTTATTATGCTAAGAACTAAATAGCTGAAAGTCATTAAATGGGATTTAGAAAAAGCCTTTTTTAATTCATTATCAGTTTTACTGTCTTTTACTGAAATTTTGGAAATATAAATTGTTATTATATACAGCAGGCATAACACTAAGAAAATTATAATAAACCCCAGTAATATTTTGCATAGAAGCATATGAAATTCCCAGTTATTTACGGAATTGTGAAGTAATTTCTGAAGTGAATTTTTAAGATTTATGAATGCAAAATCAGCATTTTGCATACTGAATATATCATTTTTGAACTTTATGAATGCTTTAATATACGGTTCGATATATTTTGTACTGTAAGTATATTTTTTTAATAGTTTGGGGAGCCATGACTGACTGAGTAAAATAACTGCAGATACTGAGCATAATAATATCCATGATTTTTTAAAGCCTCTGAAAGCATCACTTAAAGCTATATGTATATCTATTTTTTTATTATTAGAGAAAGCCATATTTTGAAGTATTATTCATTTATGGTTTTATAAAAGATATCATATTTAATTCTATTCAGAATTTGTAAAAAAATGAAGAGATAATACTATATTTTTACGAGACTTATAATCCTGTATTATGTTAATATTAAATAATTACTTCGAATAATATTGTCATACTTGTATTAATAAGTTTTTTAATTAAACTTAGCTTAAAATCATTAAAATTTTTATATATGGAGGATATTTCCTATAATGTTTATTACTAAAATTAATAGACTGTTTCATAAACATGGTAAAATTGCATTTGGAATTTTAACACTGGTTATTATTATTCCTTTTGTATTATATTTTTCTGCTGACCCTTCTGATTTTTTCAGCATGTTTTCATTTGGCAGTACCAAAAGTAATGTTTCAATGTACGGGGAGCGTATACCTCAAAAAGAACTTGACCAAGGTATAAAAAATGTAAAAATCACTTTTACGCTGCGTGGTTGGCCTGTTAACTTTAATTCTACTAAAAACCATAAACAATATTTATCAATGGCCATAGAACAGATGATGTTAATAAAGCAGGCGAAGAAACTCGAGCTTACAGTCAGTAATCCCCAGGTGGCAGCATACTTGAGAAGTATGCCTTTATTCCAGGAAAAAGGTAAATTCAGTATGGATAGATACAGAATGATAGTATATGCTTTGGGACAGTATAGAATTTTTGAGATGGACATAGAAAATGCTGCTAAAAACAGTGTCTTAATCGATTTGCTTAGAAAACAGGTTACTTCAACAGCTCTTATAACTGAAAATGGTGCTAAGCAGTTTTATAACAAAGCTAATGAAGAATATGATATTAATGTGGCATATTTTGATAGTAAGAACTATCTGGATAAAGTGAAAGTTGAAAATTTAGAGTTGGATAAGTATTTTCAGGCTAACAGAAGTAAATACGTCATACCTAAAAAGTCAAAAGCTCTTGTTGTACGTTTTAATTTTATAAATTATAAAGTTCAGGCAGAAAAAAAAGTTACTGATGAAATGGTTGAGGCAAATTATAATCAGAATAAGTTAATGTATAAAAAGGCTACGGAGACTGAAGCTAAAAGCAAAATTAGGAGCCTATTAGTAAAAAAGGAAGAGCAAAAACTTGCAAAAGTGGATGCACAGAACTTTGCAGTTAAGGCTTTTAAAGATATTGAACAAGCTCAGGCAAAGAATAAAAATAATAATGTTTTTTCAGCTTTTGCTAAAAAAATGGAATATAATATTTATCCAATAAATGATTGGATAACCCCAAATACAAAATTGATTCCTCGCATAGGAAAAGAATCAGGATTGGCAAGTTCCATATCAAATTTATTCCTTGATCAGCCTATCTCAAATGCTATTGAAGGGAAAAAATCTTATTTTGTAGCCTGCCTGATAGATAGGGAAAACGCAAGACCTGCCAAACTTTCAGAAGTAAAAGATAAGGTGATCGCCGATTATAAAAACGAGCAGGCTGTGAATATGGCAAAGAATGCCGCCAATAAAGTTTCAAGTGATATTGCTAAAGGAATTAAAGATAAAAAGAATATTAAAAACCTAATTCAGTCTTCTGATTTTAATAAGAATTTTAAGTTTTCTGCTAAAGATAGTTCTTCTCTGTCTAAAGAATCATATGGCAATACAGCTTTAGAATTGGCTATAAAGACTAAAAAGGGTGGCGTTTCATCTGTTGCAGACGTTTCTAACGGAGCTATAATTGTTTATGTTGATAATATTACACTTCCTTCACAAAGTGATTTTATCAAAAATAAATCAATGGCAATGATGGAATACAGACAATACGCTCAACAAATAGCATGGTTAAATTACAACCAAATGCTGGAAAAAAAGGCTAAAACAATGATTTATGCATCTTCTAAAAAGGGGGCGGTGAATCAGTAGAGTTTAATTAAAAAGGAGAAAGTTATTTATGAGGAAAACTGTTAGTTTTGTATTTGCTGTTCTAATGTTAGGTTTACTTGCAGGCTGTGCATCGACTTATATAAATCAGCCAAGTTCTCCTCTTGAAATAACAACAAAGGCTGAAGTTAAACCAATCATTCAGGTTGGTGAAAAGATTGAAGCTACTGCCAGTGTCTCCAGAATAGCTTATCTGTTTATAACAGGTCCGGGTAATTTTGCTGAAGGTGTTCATTATCAAGGAAACTATAAGGAACAAAATTTATCTGATTCTTTTTTCGGAGATACTATTGCCGAGGCTAAGGCGGCAGCCGCCTATAGAGCATGTTCTGAAAATCAAGCTGACTTCATTATATGCCCCAGATATTATATTATTGTACAGGATTATCCGTTTTACCGTAATGTACAGGCAAGAGTTTTCGGATATAAGGGTGTTTTAAAAGGTGTAGAAGTTCCGCCGGAGCCGAAAGCTTATGTTCCTCCAACTCAGAAGATTCAGATAACCAACCCTGTCAGCATAGCACAACCAATTAAGCTTGATCAGCCTATTATGCTGAAAGAACCACTTCAGAAGAACACAAAAAAATCAGCTCCAAAGAAAGCTCAAGCACCAAAAAAAGCAACCGATGCTCTGAGCACATATGTAAATTAATTTTAATTTAGAATAAACTAAGGCCTATAGCTTTATCAAAAGTTATAGGCTTTTTATTCTTATATTCTTTGGATATTTAATCAATAAATGGAGTAAAAATAAAATAAATGGATGAAATCGCCGAACAGGTAATTAAATATGGTGAAATTATTCTCCAAAGAGTATGGGCAGATTTGGACAGAGATTTTGAATGTAAAACAATCTCAGGAGATTCATTGACCGTTGTATACTCCGGGACATGGAATCTGGAAGAAGGCCCTGATTTTCTAAATGCTGAAATATGTATTAACGGAAGTGTAAAAACAGGTGATATCGAGATACATCATAGTGCAAACGATTGGTATATACATGGTCATCATAATGATGTTTTGTATTCCAATGTGATACTTCATGTAGTTAAAAGTTCTTATGCAGGTAAAACAAAGATACCTGATATTCAAACAATACTTGTGCCTGATTTCATTATATATGAATTCCTAAGGAGAAATAAGAATAAAGATATCCAGTATGTTGAAGGCCTCTGCATTTCCAAGTTTAAAAGTCTATCTGAAAACTTAATATGCAGTTATTTGGGAAAGTTAGGAATAAATAGATTAAATCATAAAATAATAATATACATTAGTGAAATATTAAGAATAGGATTAGAAAATGCTTTTTTAAAACATTTTTTTAAAACTTGCGGTTATAAGAAAAATAAGCAGTCTTTTTTAGAATTGTATGACCGAATATCAAAATATGATTTTGATGGACTTGATGACAAATCCAAATGTGCTCTGCTTTGGGGAGAATCAGAATTACTGCCTGATCCAGGATTAATGAAACTTGATAAGTCTATGCATGAATTCGTAAAATATACCTGGAGTAAATGGTGGGCTATTCGCAAAGGAGACATAAACACTAAAACTATCCACTGGAATTTCTCTGCGGTAAGACCTCTTAACAGTCCATACAGAAGGATTGCAGCATTGAGTAATTTATTTATTCATTTGCATTCTACTTCTTTTGTTTACTATCTTTCTCTGTTTGATCACAAAAAAGATGATAAAAAAATAGTACTTCTAATGATTGATAGCTTAAAATGTGATGATTCTCTTTGGGATCAATATGTCAACTTTTATAAAAAAATTAACAAACCTTCAAGTTTGATAGGGCGGAACAGAGCATTAGAAATTATAGGAAATTTAATTCTTCCATTTATAATAGCTTATGCGAAAATTAATAACAATTTACAGTTAGAAGAAAAAGCTTTTTCCGTTTGGCACTGCCTGCCTTCAACTCAGATAACTATTATACAGAAAATATCACTCAAACGCTGGGGTTTGGAGAATAGAAAAGTCTGTAATATATTTAAAACCTTTGCATCACAGCAGGGGGTTATTTTTTTGCATAAAAATATATGTGAATTCAGTCATATGAAATGCAGAGAATGTCCTGTATATGTTAATACTCAAAAACATGATATGTGAAAAACTATCTGCACTCACCAAAGTGCAATAATATTATGTCACATTCTGCCGTGACGTATTATTGATATGAGAAGTAATCCACCCATAAGAGCAGAAAACATAAATACTAGTATCCCTATACCTGATACTCCGTATATAGTAGGAGGAACTCTTGTTTTAAGTAGGAGTGAAGACCCTATTACCAATGCTGCTGTAATAACAGAAAAAGAGAGCCTGTTGGTTATATTATCAAGTTTATCCAGCATAGGCTCAAGACCTTTATGCTCAAACTGAAGTTTAAAAGTCTTATTTTTTATCTGGTCGAGAAGTTCTCTTATTTCTCCCGGCAGTTCACATATTAAATGTGCATAGTCAAGTCCTGAATCATATATATCTCTCATGATTTTAGTTGGACTGGTACTTTTATATATCATCTTTTTCACAAAAGGTTCAATATGTGAAATCATATCAAATTTTGGCTTTATTTTCCTAATAGTTCCTTCAAGAGATATTATAGTTTTGAGCAGTAGAAAAATGTCAGAAGGTATTATCAGTTTATTATTTATCAGCAATTTGAGTAAATCCCTTAAAAAGTGTCCTATGTTAATGTCTTCAATTGGAAGATATGCATAGTGTTCAATTAATTTAAAAATCTGATGTTCAAGAGCACTTCTATTTTCAACCTCTTTATTAAGTGATAGACGCAGCATAGCTTTTGTTATTCTATCAGGATCATGATTGACAAGACCGATAATTATATCACAAAGTGCTCCTTTGTGCTTTGGGGGTAAGATTCCCATAAGGCCGAAGTCAATAAAGCATATTCTATCATCATCAAGAATAATTAGATTTCCAGAATGAGGATCTGCATGAAAATAACCATATTCAAAAATTTGGGATAATACTAAATTGGCAAGTTTAGATGTAATTAAATCATGATCAAATTCATATTTTTCAGCTTCTGAAAATTTAATGCCGTCTATATACTCCATAGTTAATACATTCTTAGAAGTATACTCTTTATACACCTTTGGAACAGCCAAATCTTTATTGTCAGCAAAGATCTTTGTAAACTTTTCAATATTTAAAGCTTCATTTTCGAAATCAAGTTCGGTATACAGCCCGTCTCTAAACTCTTCTACTATTCCAATCGGATCTATTACTTCTGCTCCCTGTACATGTTTTTTGATAGATGCAGCGACATGCAGCATTATCTCTATATCAGAGTCAATTTTAGTTTTAATAGCGGGTCTTTGTATTTTAACAGCTACTTTACTTTCGTCCTTCAGATAAGCTTCGTGGACCTGTGATATTGATGCAGATGAAAAAGGTTCAATATTGAACTTTTTGAAGATATCATCTTTTTTTTGATTAAGGCTGAATTCAAGGATTGCAAGTGCAGTTGCACCATCGAACGGCGGAACATTATCTAAAAGTTTTTCTAACTCAGAACAGAGTTCACTGGGAATTAGGTCAGGTCGATTGCTTAAAAATTGACCTAATTTAATAAATGTAGGTCCAAGCTCTTCCAGTACAAGCCTTATCCTTCTCCAGTGCGTATGATATTTTCTTTGCTGATACTTTTTGTGTTTCTTGGCTTTTTTTATATGAGCTCTTTTTAAGTTAAATACCTGAAGCAGTCTGCTGGTATCCACAAATTCCTGAAATCCATGTTTTATAAGAACGGCTATAATCTGTTTATAGCGCATGATATTGTGATAACTTCTAGCTATTTTGCTTTTTCTGAAAAACATTATTATCTCTCAAATAAAAATTAATATTAATAATTATAGCTTATTTCTCATAAAAATTAAATATAGGCAGAACACATAGGTTTTTCTATTAAATCATTAATATTATATAAGCTAATTTTATTACTATGCAGTAATGTATAATTAAATTACAATTGAATTAATAAATTGTAAAAATAGAATTATTATAATCAGGAGTTTATTTATGCTGGATATTAAAGCGGAAATAAAAAATATCGGATGTCTATTTGTCGGTATAGCAATATTGATAGGTGCATTGTTTATATTGAGTCTATTTATTAAGGTAGGAGTTTGGTTTGCAGATACGCTGTTTCCTTTATTTATTTATGCTTCTATTTGTCTGTTGATACTTGATATTGTATTATTTCTACCACTTTCTTTGTTTAAAAATACTAAATTGACTGCTGGGAAATGGATTTTCTTTTCCTCATATCTTTTTGGAATAACACTATGGATATGGTGTTTAATTTTGACATACAAGGCATTTGGATGGGTTGGTATACTGATTGGAGTGATACTATTAGGTATCGGTATTGTCCCTGTTGGTTTCATTGGTGCACTGTTTACAGGACAAATATTAATTGTTTTATATTTAATTTTACTTATATTAATTACCTATGGTGCCCGCAGGATTGGTTCAAATATTTTGATGAAATTTACAGATCATGATAGTTCCGGTTCCGGGACAACAACTAGACATTACAGTAATGGCGATACCATTGATGTTGATTATACATCAGAGGATGACAAACATTGACAGTGATTTCAGCTGTTATAATTTCACAAATATCACAGTTTTGTAGTATTAACTAAACGAAGAATGTAATATTCAGTCTTTTATTAAGCATCATACTGGACTTGTATAAGGATGATATTTAAATTATTGTTGGAAGGTAGTTTAAATTATATAAATAGTCAGGTGTCAAGATGAAAAAGTTAATATTGATAATACCGGCATCAATTTTTTCTGTAATCACTTTTGCTATTTACACATTAATGATGTCACCTGTAACTATGAGAAACATTAATAATGCCTGTGTTGTGGCATTTTCATAAAAACGATGGTGACATCATTAATAAATATAATTGCATACTGATTGCAGAGCACCGTTAGAGCCTTGTGAAACTGCCTGATCATTATTAGACCGATGATAAGTATCTAATATACTATTCTTGTTTTTTCTTGGTTGCTTCGATGATATATCCATATTTGTATTTTTTTATCATTTTTTTGATATATAATACTTATGTTTTGTATTGGATTGGTATATAGGAGATTCCAATAGTTTCTGTTCCTCACGGAAAAAAAACAGTTTATACACAATCTACCTTGTTCTATTCAGTTTACTGAAAAACTAAGCTGTTAAACTTCAATGCTTAATAGAATCAAAGTAATGATTTTGTGTCTGGATTTTATTTTTTTTTTACCGACAGGTATGAAGCTTTACCTGAAATATAGTTAGCTTTGAAAATTTTTTAATTCAGTGTATGATTTACTATTCGAATTTAATTCATTCATCACCCGTCTAATAGAAGGATTAATTACAATGGATAAAAAACAATATAAAATATCCTTCATATTTAATATTAAAATACATAAAAAAATAATTATATGAAAGCTCTTTTTAAAACACTAAAATCAAAGGTTTAAAGTATGATCAAAAAATTTACTCTTATAATTCTATTTAATATTATTTCTATAGCTGTTGTTTTTGCAGAGACAAATAAACTGCATCCTTATCCTTTTTATATGAATAAATTAATATCTATAGCTAAAGCTAACCCTAAAGCTCCTTTTGCAGCAATGATAGTAGATAAAAATACAGGTGAAGTATTATCAGTAGGTTTAAATAAGGTGCATAGTGAAAATAATCCAACTTTGCATGGAGAGATTGTGGCAATAAATAACTGTTCGAAAGAACATCCAAATATTAATTGGAATAATACAGTACTGCTTACTACTGCTGAGCCATGTCCGATGTGTGAAAGTGCCATCGTATGGGCCGGCATTCCAATCGTAGTATATGGAACTTCAATTGACTATTTAAAAAGTCAAGGTTGGAATCAGATAGATATTGATTCAAATTCAGTAATAAAAAATGCATCTTTTTATCATGGTAAAGTAATAGGAGGTGTTTTATCTAAAAAAACGGATCTGTTGTTTGAAAGAAAGATCAAGAATATAACCTGATTTATTTTTAACTTTTATGGGTAATATATTTATCACGAATCATTCGGGATAAATATATTCATATGAGCGGAAATTGAACTATAAGTGATCTATTGCTGTATACCAGGATATGCCCAGATTCCGCTAGTTCTTAACAAATCTCTGAAAATAACTAATTTTTCTTCTTTAGTTACTTTATATGCCTGTTTTAAAGATGGATAATCCATGTAGACAAGGTTTGTATAATTCAGTTTTAGATTCTCTTTTATACAGGCTTCCTGGAAACATGACATAGCTCTTCTCATATGACTTGCGCTTGAAATAAGTGTCATATTTTCAGCCCGCTCTGATTTTAATAGTCTCGCACAATCAACCGCATTTCCTACAGTATCTTTGGAATTATCATCCATTATTATCATGTTCTCAGGTACATTGTTTTTTACAAGCCACTCTTTCATAACATAAGCTTCAGTTACACCGCCTTCGGCCATGCCTCCCGATGTAATTATTTTTGAATGTGGATTTAGTTTATATAGTGAAAGAGTTTGTTTAAGTCTACCTATCATAGTTGGCTGAGGAGTTCCGTTTTTTGCAAGGGCATAACCTAAAACAACAATTATATGATTTTTGAGATTAAGTTTTTCTGCTTTTACTGTAAACGTCATTCTTAAATTATTCTCAGTTCTTGATATGGCTTTTGAATAATTTTTTGTTTTGATAGGTGCCGAAGCAGTAAGCTTACTTAAAATGTGCTTACACAGTTTATTGTTACCATTTAATTTATTATATACAGCGAAAAGCAGGGAGGCATTATATTCGTTCGGTGCTTTATTTAGGATTGCAGTATAAGTATTTAACGCTCCATTCAGATTTCCCTGAAGAATTTGAGTAGAGGCTATATCGTACATGAGGTCAAGTCTGTACGGTGCTAGTGCTGAAGCTTTTTCAAATAATTTTTGAACAGCATCATAATTACCTCTTAAAGTTATACCTTTAAAGTATTTCTTTTCAGCTTTTTTAATATCCCCTCCATGCCAGTATAAATATATGGCATTTTGGATTAGTTCCTCAACTTCTGCTTGATTGTTGTATATTGAACGATTTTGTACTTTTGCTTGTGTAGAAGCAGTGTATGTTTTGCTGCAACCTGTATTAAATAGAAGCAGAGTAGCGAATGCTGTAGATACGATTAATCCCAATAATAATTTTTTCTTCATGATATGAATACCTATATTTTATTAGTTCCATTAGAAGATAATTATATCGATTATTGATAAATGTTTGTAGTGATGAAATAAGATTACTTAGAAGTACTGGTTTAATGAATGGTATAAAAAAAACCTGCCCTCATGGGGTGACAGAGGGCAGGAGGAGGTTGATCCTATTTTATATAAATATAGAATAGAATCAGGAAAGAATTCGCTTATGAAGTTAATGTTATTCTTTGAAAGATCAAGTCCGTTTTAAAAATAACGTTTAACTTTTACTGTTTTAGATTTTTTTATATTAAAATTATAAAATCCATTTGATAATAACATCGGGTAAGCTATTTTAATTGATCTCGACGGAAGAAATATTTGAGACGATTATGATATGTTTAATTACATGTTAAAAAATCGTTTTTTTTTTAGAATTAGCGCTTGATAAGTTTAAGATTCTTACTATTTTATCTTTCCGTAAATCGGGTCGGTAGCTCAGCGGTAGTAGCACCTGCCTTTTAAGCAGGGGGTCCTGGGTTCGAATCCCAGCCGACCCACCATTTTTAAAAAATGGTGTTTTGGATAAGTTGTTTTTGACTTTAATTTTATATATTTAAGTATGGTAGTTAGGAGATAGTTCCGATGAGTATGGTTTGTGAAATCTGTGGAAAAAGAAAAGTAGTAGGCGGTTCTATTATAAGAAAAGGTCTTGCTAAAATGAAAGGCGGGATTGGAACACACGTTGTAAAAAATAATAAAAGAACTTTTAAGCCAAATATACAGAAAACTAAAGTAAATGTAGATGGTACTGTGAAAAGAATAAAAGTTTGTACAGCTTGTATTCGTTCAGGAAAAGTCCAAAAAGTCTAATATCTATAGTATTTATAGATTAATATATTTTAAAAAGCAGTTGGTTTTTCCAACTGCTTTTTTTTGTTTTTGAGAAGTTTTATTTTAATATTTATCAGAACAATTTTTTGGTAATGGTTAAATATTAGATATAAGTTAAATGTTGTTAATATTCATGAATTATATATAAATATCTAAGGTAAAAAATGAGTACTGAAAATACAATTCCTAAGGCATACAATCCTACTGATGTTGAAGAAAAATGGTTTCCTATATGGAAGGATAAAGGCTATTTTGAAGGGAAAATTGATAATAATAAAGAATCATATTCAATCGTAATACCACCTCCTAATGTAACCGGAATTCTTACTTTGGGGCATGTACTTAATAATACTCTTCAAGATATTTTAATCCGCTGGAAGAAAATGCAGGGTTATTCTACATGCTGGTTTCCGGGAACAGATCATGCAGGAATCGCTACAGAAAGCAGAGTTGAACGTTTTTTAAGAGAAAATGAAGGCGTAACAAGACGTGATATCGGTAGAGATAAATTTATAGAGAAGGTATGGAGCTGGAAAAAAGAGTATGGAGGAACAATCATTCAGCAACTTAAAAAACTCGGTTGTTCCTGTGATTGGGATAGGGAACGATTTACACTTGACGAAGGTCTGAATGATGCAGTAAAAAAAGTTTTTGTAGAGTTATATAATAAAGGTTATATTTATCGCGGTAAACGAATGATTAACTGGTGTCCTATTTCTCAAACCGCTCTGTCTGACGAAGAAGTTGTTTATAAAGAGAAAAAAGGATATTTTTATCATTTTAAATACCCATTGAGTGATGGATCTGGTCACCTGGAAATAGCCACTACCAGACCGGAAACAATGTTCGGTGATACTGCTGTAGCTGTACATCCTGATGATAAAAGATACAAACACCTTATAGGAAAAACAATTAATCTACCTCTTACAAATAGAAAAATACCTATTGTAGCAGACGAACATGCTGATCCTGAATTTGGTACAGGATGTGTTAAAATTACTCCTGCTCATGATCCTAATGACTTTCAGGTTGGGAAAAGACATAACCTTGAAGTTCTAAATGTTATGAATCCTGATGCAACTATGAATGAAAATGCAGGTGAAGATTTTGTTGGACTTGATAGGTTTGAATGTAGAGAAAAAGCTATATTTATGATGAAAGATTTAGATCTGTTTATCAAATCAGAAAGTCACATTCATAATGTAGGCTATTCCGAAAGAGGGGATGTGCCTATAGAACCCAGAGCCAGCGAACAATGGTTTGTTAATATGAAAGAACTGGCAAAACCCGCTATAGCAGCTGTTAGAAAAGGTGAAATTAAATTTCATCCAGAACGCTGGAGTAAAGTTTACTTTAACTGGCTGGAGAATATTCAGGACTGGTGCATAAGCAGGCAGATATGGTGGGGGCATAGAATACCTGCATGGTATAATGATAAAACAGGTGAAGTGCATGTAGGAACTGAGGCTCCTGAAGATATAGAAAACTGGAGACAGGAAGAGGATGTTCTTGATACATGGTTCAGTTCATGGCTATGGCCTTTTTCTATCATGGGATGGCCTGATAATACTGAAGAACAAAAATACTTTTATCCTACTAATGACCTTGTTACAGGGCCTGATATAATATTTTTCTGGGTTGCCAGAATGATCATGGCAGGCTTGGAATTTAAAGATGCAATTCCTTTTAACAATGTTTATTTTACAAGTATTATTCGTGATGACAAAGGAAGAAAATTAAGTAAATCTCTTGGTAATTCCCCTGACCCTCTCGAAGTTATTAAAACTTATGGAGCTGATGCATTAAGATTTTCTATTATTTATATTGCTCCTGTCGGTTTGGATATTCGCTACAGTAATGAGAAATGTGAAATTGGACGAAATTTTGCTAATAAACTCTGGAATGCCTGTAGATTCAGGCAGATGCAGGGGGATACTTCATCCAATTTTAAAGATTTATCCGGTATTCCCGTTGAGGATCTGACTGCTGATGAGAAATGGATTATTTCAAGACTTAACAGTGCAATTGAAGCTGTTGATAATCATTTAAATAAATTTAGCTTTCATATGGCTACTCATAATATATATGAATTTGTATGGAGTGAATTTTGCGATTGGTTTATAGAGGCTTCAAAAGGTCGTATGTTTGCCGGTGGAGAACAGAAAAAACAGGCACTATCAGTTTTAGATTATGTTCTTTATCAGATATTAAAACTACTGCATCCGTTTATGCCGTACATTACTGAAGAATTAGCTCATTTTATGGGATTTTTGAAAGAAGATGAAACTATTATGTTTGCATCTTATCCTAAATCTTTAAAGAACAGCAAGTTCCAAGCTGTTTTAACTGATACTCAGCTGATTGAGAATGTTGAATCTAAATTCGAAATGATTAGGGCAGGGCGTAACTTAAGAGCTTCGTATAATATTGTTAACAGTAAAAAATTGTCATTTTTTATAAAAGCTAACGATCAGAATTCCCTTGATTTTATTGAGTTGGAATCAGAAGCAGTTAAGAAATTACTAAATGCAGAAGAGTTGACTGTGAGCTTAAAGAGCTTTTCTGAACTTTATGATGGACCGGCTCCATCAATAGTATGTAAAAATGGAACAGTTTTTCTTTCATTGAAAGGTGCAATTGATATTGATGCTGAGTTGAAGAAACTTAATAAACAGAAAAAAGAACTTGAAGGTTGGATAAAAGGATCAAAAGCAAAACTTTCAAACGAGAAGTTTCTGAAGAATGCACCTGACAAAGTAGTGAGCAGTGCTAAAGAACACCTTGCAGAGCTTGAAACAAAACTTTCATCAGTAAATGAGATGCTCATAGTTTTAACATAACTAATCTGAATAGAGGATTAAAAATAGTTAATTGGTCTTTGATGATCAATTATTGAAATTTTATTTTAATCATAAAAAACGGTTGCAGTATAATTCAATGCAGCCGTTTTTTTAAATATACTATTCATAAAGAATTACCCAAGAATGCCACCGCCTATAAACTCCCTTACAATTGATTTAAAAGGAATATGTTCTTTTGGTGCTGAGATAAAACTTGAGAGTAGATGTTGTAATCTACAAACATCAGCATATTGTTCATGCCATGGTTTAACCTCTGCAAGAAGAGGTTCTACAAAAGGCTTGAGAACTCCAATTTCATAATTAAGTGCGGAGCTGAATGCAATATCTGCATAATGCTGATATGGAAAAATCCAGCGCTTTTCTCCATCTCGAACATTGGGCCACATTTTTAAAGTGGCTAAAGCTCTGTTGCCCCGTGTTCTATGATCTCTTAATATTCTTCTTATTAACCTGTTATCTGTTGTGGATATCCTATTGTTATAATCAATGTTTAGTTGAGTCAGTGCATTAATATAAACCTTATATTTACGTTCTTCTGGAAGTGATGCGGTCATTCTCGGGTTTAAGGAATGTATACCTTCAATTACTGCTATTTCATTCTCCTTGAGAATTACTTTTTTCCCGTCCCATACTTTTTTCCCTATTTTGAAATCAAAAGTAGGTACTTTTATTTCTTTGCCATTGTCTAGTTTTGCCAGATGGTCATGAAGCAGTTCTAAATCAATTGTTTCAATATGTTCGAAATCGTAATTTCCGTTTTTATCTCTAGGTGTATTTACTCGGTCTACAAAATAATTATCAACAGATATAATAACAGGTTGAATTCCATTAACTTTCAGCTGAGTTGTCAACCTGTGTGCAAAAGTTGTTTTACCCGAAGACGAAGGGCCGGCAATTAGAACCCATTTTAATTTATCTTTATTCTTATATATATTATCTGCTATAACTGCTATATTCTTTTCTTGATAAGCTTCTTCAATTCCTACAAGCTGCCTGTAGTCGCCTCTGATAATTATTTCGTTTAGGCTTCCAACATTTTGAACGCCAATTGTTTTTCCCCATGATTTATAGGATTTGAACATATTAAATAGATGTTTTTGATGTTGAAATTCTTCAAAATGTATAGGATATGCTTTTTCAGGAAACTGAATAATAAAACCTGTCTCATACGGTAACAGTTTAAAGGCTGTTAAGTATTTTGTATTTTCAGTAAGAATACCATGTTCCAGGTCCATAAAATTACCGCATTGATAGACAGCTACTTTAGAAGGGTTTTGAAACCGCAGGAGATTGCATTTATCTTCCCTGTTTCTTGATGCAAAATGGAACAGTGCATTTTCAAGGTAGATATTTTTCCTGGTTATATTAAGTTTCTTTTCTACTAATTCATGCATATATGATTCTATTTTCGGCAGAATTTTACTTAGTTTATTATTATCAACAAAATTCTCAAATGAACAGAAAAATCCAGATCCCAGCGAATGTGCTATGTCAAATTTTAATTCAGGAAAACATTCATATACTGCTTTTGATAAAAGAAAGGTAATAGAATTTCTGTAAATACGCCATCCGTGAGAGTCTTCAATTGTTAACAAAGAAATATGAGAATCTAATTCTATAGGGTAATTTAGAGATGAGATACAGTTATTTACTAATGCACCGATATATATTTTTTCTGAATCAAAATAGTTTTGTTTTTTTAATATATTTCTTATAGTAGTGCCAGGGTAGCACGTAGTTTCTTTGCCATTATTAAAAATGATTTTTATTTGCCTATCTCCATTATTCATAATCAGTAGGACCTTTAATTAAAATTTGAACGTTTAACAAGTTATTTATGAAGATCTGTTTTTAATACTATATTGAATATTAACTAATATTGTTTAAATAATGAAACATATATCAGTTAATACGGTAAAATTCAATATTCAATTTGATAACTCCTTTTTATTCTGTAATAAATAAAGTCAGCCTGAATAAAAATAAAGCATGAGTGTTGATATAAAAAGAACTAATATAATAATTAAATAATCTATAATGTTTATTTTTATATTTTTATAATAACTTCTCTGTTCTATATACCGGAAACCTCTTATTTCTACAGTTGACGAAAGTTTCTCTGTTTTTTGAAATATGCTATACATTATCGGTGTAAATATATAGAGATATACATTTATAACTTCTTTTTTGTATACCTGTTTTAAGTTTATTCCTCTAAGCTGAACTGCATATATGGTGAGTTTAAGTTCATCTATAAAATTAGGCAAGAATCGCATGGATAACTGCAGCATAAAAACAATTTCATATGGTACTCTTAATTTTACTAAGCCTAAAACCATTTCATTTTTATCCGAGTTTATTATGATAAGAGCTGAAGCGAGAAGTATATATGTTCTCAGAAGAATTTTTATCCCGTAGATTAAACCTACACTTGATAGCAAATTATATCCCATAAATGTGATAACTGGTTCGCCGCCTCTTATAAAGAGACTCTGAATAAGCATCAGTATGAAGGTGAAATATATTACAGCTTTAAAACCTCTAACCTTAAAATTTGCCCCAATAATAAAATTTACAAAAATATTTGCAACTAATAATAAAAATAGAATTTTAATATTTTGATAATAAATTGCAAAAAATGAAAATGCATAAACAATCAGTAACTTTGTTCTTACATCAAGTTTAATTTTTTTTTTAAATAACGGTATAAAATTAATATGTTTCAACGATTTTACCCTGCTGCATAAAAATCTCTCTCCCATTTAACTCGTTTATTAACTTATTATCATGAGAAATTATAATTATTCCTGTTCCGTCCGAATGAATCGTATTGAGTATTTCAATCAGTATCTGTTTATGGTTCTTGTCAATGCCTGTTGTAGGTTCATCTAAGATTAAAAAGTCAGGTTTCATTGCTAGAACTGCACTTATTATGAGAAGTTGCTTTTGACCTTCACTCAGATTAAACGGATTACTGTTACTCAAATGATACAAATCAAATTTTTTTAGATAATACTCTGCAAGTTTATCGATTTCTGTGCTGCTTTTTTTAATTTGTTTTAATCCAAATGCGAATTCATTATACACAGTTGTATTAAATATCATATGATTGGGGTTTTGGAAAACAAAACCGATTTTTTGACCAATTTCATTGATAGAGTAGCTGTTTAAACTCTTGCCTTCAAGATTAATATTGCCGGATTCAGGTTTTACTGCTTTCATGATTAATTTCAGGAGAGTGCTTTTCCCGCTTCCGTTACCGCCGGTTATTAATAATAGCTCTCCTTTTGAGATATTGATTGAAATATCTTTAACTGCGTAGTCTTCGGCAGAGCAGTATTTATAATAAACATGATTGATTGTTATATAGTCCATTTTTAAATAGTAAAAACTTTATTGTTAAAATATTTTTCACTGACTATTTCGCCGTTATCCAGTTTAATTACCCTGTCAGTTATTTCTTCATAATCATTAACATGATCTATTATAATTACTGACTTCATATTCTCCTTTAACTCTTTTATATGAGATAGAAACCTTTTAGTGCTGCATTTGTCTAGCATTGAAAGAGCTTCATCAAGAACAAGAAAATCAGGATTTGTAATCAAGGTTGCTGCAAGAACAATCAATTGTTTTTCTCCAAGTGATAGATGACTAGTGTTTCTTTTTAATAGATGTCTTATTTTAAGAAAGTCAGCTAAAGAGTATATTCTATCAGTTATTTCATCTCTTGGGATACCTCTGTTTTCCAGTGGAAATGCCAGTTCATATTCAACCGTAGGCATTAGTAACTGTGTCTCTGGATCCTTGAATACTACTCCTATTTTATCTGTCAGCTTAGGTAAAGGTATATCTCTTATATTAGTTTTATTTATTAATATTTCTCCTCCAAGTTTACCTTTAATATGTTTCGGAATAAGACCTGCCAAACAGTAGGCAAGTGTAGTTTTTCCAGATCCATTTTTCCCATTAATTTTTAGACAGCTACCTTTAGATAAGTTAAACGAAATGTTATTTAATACTTTACTGGAAACGTATGCAGCAATGTAACTGAAACTAAGATTTTTAACTTCTAAACTGTGCATAATAATTAAGTTGTTTCACTGCTGTTAACTTGATCTCTGCCAAAATTAAAAACTGCTTTATAAAGTCGGCAAGCTATTAATCCTCCGATCCCACCGGAAATAAATGCAGTGAATATTGAAAATAAGAGCGGTATGAAATAGAGATTGAGAAAGAAGAATCCGATAATAAAAGCTCCGGTCATATTCGCAATACCGCCTGCTGCAAAACATGAAATATTACCCGAAATATAATTTTTATTTGTAAGCATAACTATTTCAAGTATAATACATGGAATTATATACACGGGAATATTAAAAATACCTCTGTTGCCAACCATTCCGAATACTACAATAAGAGCTCCCTGTATAATGCCGACCAGAATAGATGTACCTCTTTTTTTAGTAATTAGGCAGGGTAATACTATCCATATCATATAAATAACTCCTGAAATAACTCCTGCCGGGAAAAAAGACTGGGTAATGACTTCACTGAGAATTATCATAATAGGTTTTATAGCAATGCTTACTGCTGAAATAAGTGCTATTATTATTAAATCATATACTATAAATCTACTGAGAAGTTTTTTCATTTCTGTTATTCCATGTTATAAATAAACTTTTTTTCGGATTGGGAATCCAAGAAATTCCATTTTTCTTAACTATAATATTTCTTATATGAGCTTTAATCACTTTAGAGTCACTTATACCGGTTTTTCGTGAAATAAAATCTACATATTTGCCTAAAGAAACATTCTCTAAATAAGGTATACCAAAATCATATTCGATTGTTTCTACTGTTGTTTTACCTCTTAAACCTCTGAATAGCGATTCTAGGTCAGAGTTTGATGAAGGATAGCGTTTAGGTGTAATAGATAGTTTTTGGATTAAACTTTCACTCAGAAAATCAGTTTTTTCCTGGTTGATAAAAGATATAAAGTAAGCTGTATTTTTTGTATAGTTGATTATTTTTTTGATTCCTTGAGTGCTTTTTATGTTGCTGCTTAGACTATAGGCACAGATTGTAATATCAGCCTTATTTACTTGAGCATCTGTCCAGTCAGAATGAACTAGAGTCAAGTTTTTAATATTTGAGCATCTGTTTTCAAGAGCGGATAAATGATCTTGATTTATGTCGATAGCCTGAACTTTGCATGTGTCTTCAAGTGCTGGCAGTGAAAATGCTCCCGGGCCGCAGCCTATATCTAAGATTGAAGAAAGTCCTTGATTTTCTTTTTTTATTCTTTCCCATATTTTTTTAGGATATTCGCTGTATTTCATCCCAAGATAATAGAAAAATATATCATTTTTACTCCATGTTGTCATTTAAATTTGCACCTACCCATGATTTAATTTTGTTTTGAATTTCATTTTTATTAGAGTTATTTACATGTATGATCTCAACAGCTTTATGCTTTATCAGCTTTACAAGATTTCTATCCTTATTCATCAGGATACTGTCTATTGGAAAATATTTATCCATGATCTCTTTACTTCTGGGTGATTTAATAACACCGATAATAGGTTTGTCTTTATCTAATAGATTAAAAACACATTTAGTTATATAGGCATTATCAAATTCAAAACCGCCGATTTCATCCATTAGGATAATCTCTTTTAATTTCTCCTTATCAAATGCTTTATTAAAAGAATCTATAAAAACATCTTCATTGATTTTCCATTTATCCTTATCAGTTTGTTCAATAAAAAGAGGAAAAGGGCATATTTCAGAAGTTATATGATTATCAAGTTTATATTCACCTTCAGATAGCGTGCAGAATCTGAAACCTTTGAGCTGGTTTTCTTTATAAATTCTCTGAACATAAAATCCACTTATTTTATTCATAAAAGGTTTTAAAACATTTTTTATCATTGTGGATTTTCCAATTCTGATGTCTCCCATCAAGAATAAATGTTTACTATGTTTTGAATTGTTCATAGTTTTCAGAGCATTAATAAAGTTAACTAAATTTTACAGCGAAAAGAAGTAGACATATACTAGCATAAATCAAATTCAAAGACAAAAACCATACAAAACTATATGTATTTATTTGGTGCAGAGATAAATGAATAATCATTTACTGGAATAATGCAATATTATTGCGAAGATAAACGGTATTTATTATGAGAATATATTATACACGCAGTGTTCAACTTTTTTTAGTTGATGTTCTTTGAAATTATATGTCATATGTCAATACTAGAATAAGTTCCATAGGTAATATTAAATATATTTCCATAGCTGTCAGTTCTTCTTCAAGCAGCCTGCAGGCTGCTTGAAGAAGCCTATTATAACTTTACACTTATTTAGTTTAACAAATTAAAAAGG
>DASCNA010000186.1:0-4089 GCA_036011305.1 Victivallales bacterium | reverse complement strand
CAACTAAAGAGTAGTATTAAAAAGTTTTTTAATACTTACGCAGATGCATTCAATAGTTACGGTGAGCATGTAGCAGATATATACTGTCATCGTTCACATGTATATAAAAAAAATAAATAACTTATAAAAAGCGGCATAGATATTTGTTTTGATACAAATCTCCCTATCCCCACCACATTTGTCCCAATATAAGCAGACATCTATGCCACTTTTTTTATATCTTCAATACCGTAGAGAATCCCATTCTCTAATTGATAACTCAACAAAATGATATCCGACTAGATGGTGTAGAATTTATCCTTACTTATAATTCACCAGTTTTTGAAGCTAGAAAAAATCAAATAATGTAAAATTAAAATACTTTATGTCGGTATCTATTATATGTTATCGGCATAATATTGATAAACTTATCACATTGATTCCTTTAAAAATAACAGAATAAAGAATACTCCCAATGATTCTATTACAATCCATAAGGCATAAGATAATGTTAAAGTATATAAAGGGTAGTTTAAGAAAGCGTATATAATAAATATTATAAACAAGGAAAACAGTAACGGTCTTCTTTTTCGCCATTTATAATTTCGCCAGACTCCTCTGAAAGAGTAAAAGACAAGGCCTAAAATACCTCCCCACCAAACAAAGAAAATTATTAGATATATACGAACTCCATTATATGTAGATACTTTATAATATTTTACTAAATCTGCATCAATATGACCTGACTTTATATCCATGATAATAAAAAAGATAAAACCTATTATGGCAATTATTGCAAAGAAAATTATAATAAATTTGTCTTTACGAGTGAAAGTAGTATTCATGTGTTTAATCGTTCCTGCTTTTAAAATTACATAAACTCTGACAATACAAGTATATTTCAGATTTAATATTTTACATTAAATAGTTAGTTAACCTGAATACCAAAAACTGAATCTTTATTTCTAAACTGAGATACAGCTAAGCTTGTGTCGTCTGTAATTTCGGAAATATTACATAAAATCTCTGATAAAATCGAAAGTGGGGTTATTTCTTCAGATATATTTTTACCCAATTTTAAATATACTTTTTTAAAGCAACTAACATTTTCAAACGTTAATTTTGGTATTTCTTCTAGATAATAGGATAAGATCGAAACTGACTCCTGAAAACTTATAAGCTCTTTATCTTCAATAATAAGTTTTTTACGATTTAGTAATGCTAAAAGCTTAAGTAGTTCATGATTTATTTTATATAAGTTATTAAATAATAATTTATAAAACTCTTCATGAGATTTATCATAATCCAGCTCATCTTTTATATCATAATAAATTTTTTCAATACTTAGAAAACTATCCATAGTAGTTCGTAGATCGATAATAGCATCACTTCGTTTAATACTGTTATTGAGAAATAAAGTACAGACAGAATCCAACGTATATGAAATATTTATAAAAATACTCTCAAAGTAATATCTGAAATCAACAGTCTGTCTTGCCGCATGGCGATAGATAATTCGTTCAGCAATGAGGGCAATAAAACAGCCGATCATTGTACAGAAAAAACGACTGATCAATGTGCTGTAAAGCTGAAATGACTCAATAGCTAGTACAGAGAAAACAATTGGTATAAACATCGTAATAACAATTACTGTCATGCAATAGTTATTCGTTGTATACTGTATATAAAAAAAGGCAAACCATACAAGCGGGAGGAAATAAACCCAACAATAATCATAGTACATAAATAAGTTCAAATAAAAAAAACCCAAAAATAGTCCAAAAAAAGTTCCAAGTATTCTATCCACCCCCCTCCTTTCAATATCTCCCTGAGTAGGCAGTGCAAAAACAATTGAGACTGTCATTGGAATCCAGTATCCATCCTGAATTTTAAAAGCAAAATAAATTATTAGAGCAACAGTAATTGAGATAGAAATACATATAGCTTGCTGAAATTTAAGTTTTCGTTTTAATGAAATATAGTTCATATCAATTATAAAATTCTGAATTATATTTTAAGAGTTTTTCTAAAGCTGATAAATCATCTTCCAGCAAAACTATGCCGAATACCATCAACCTAAGTTTTCTTTTGGCGTCTAAGTCTTTTACTTTCGTAAATAGCTCTAAGTTATTCAGTTTGCTAAAATGATTTATTCCATTATTAATTAAATTTTTATCACGTATTTTCAAAGATAAGTGAACATTTGAAAGTCTTTCTCTAATGCTGTTGATCATCACGTCAAAATTCTTTATTTCGGATGAAATCAGATTATAATGTTCATTCAGCTGAGTAATATAAGCAAGGTCCCTGAATATCTTTTTATAGCAGAAGCAGACTTCGTAAATCATACTGGCATATTTTCTATTAAATCTGAAATAATATTCATCTTTACGTAGCATGTTATCAGCTTTTTTTATAATAGAAGAGACCTTATATTCAATCCTGCTTTTTCTGGTGCTTATCAGATCTTCTATTGTAAGTTCGACACTCCTGATAAACTTCGGTCCATCTTTATGTCGCTTCTTTTCAATAAATCCGTCTTTGACAATGTTCTTACTTATATATTTACTAAAACATTCCTGAACTATAAGAGATAAATAAATAACTAAAGCTCTCATCTTTATTTTGGAAAACAGATAATCAAACAAAAGGAAGAAAAGTAATGAAATTATAAAGCCTATAATCATTTGAATTAAAGTGGAAACTCCATTATACCATCCCCCAGGTAAAGCAAAAGCACAGACAGCCCATGGTATAGAAAGTGAAGCAACAATTGAGTGTTTGATTGATGAATATACGACAAGACAAAAGAAGAATAATATAATAATAAGCAATGTCTGATGCTGGTAGAATATACTTACAAAAAACTGAAAAAGAGATAATGATAAAAACATAAGAAACATGTTTATCAGCTTATCTTTAATTGAAAAAAAATAAATTGAAGCTATGAGAATAAATGATGTATATAATACAAAAAATTCTCCTCCCTGGATTCTAAAAATAATCCATATCAATGCTGCAACACAGTTAGGGAGCGTGATTTTCAAAGCATTTATCAGTGATTCATAAGTGGGATCTATTTTATATAAATTAACTTTTAATTTTTTGACTACGTTCATAAAAACAAAACTATAATATAAGTTATAAACAAGTGATCTTATTTATAATAATTATAACATGAAGCCTGATTAAATCTTATAGAAAATGTTTTGTTATTTTTTGTTAAGTAGAATATTTTCAACGTAAAGATTATATAATTTAAATTCTATTTACAGCCAAAAAAACCTGTAGGAATCATTGAAAGAACAATTTCTTCATTCTGGTTATACATTTCTACGTGGAATTTAATAATACCTAATCCCTTTTTTTTCATAGACAATCTTTTCTCTCCTATAGTCATTTTAATCTTTACTTTATCATTTGGGAATACAGGTTTTTTCCACTCAATTTTTTCGATCCCTGGAGAAATCAATGCACTCGAATTTCCCAACAAAGCTTCTATCATCAACCGCATTGTCAGCGCACAAAGGTTCCAACCACTGGCTATAACTGTATCAGCAAATGGGTTTTCATCATTCTCTTTAGTATGAATTGGCAGTTGATCATACTGTTCTGCAAATGTAAGTATTTCTTTTTTTGAAACAGTATAATAATCTGAATAAAATTTATCCCCAATATTTAAATCTTCGTAATAATATTTCATAACTCTTCTATTTATTTCTTATTTATTTAAATTATTATAATTTATTACGTTATTGTTCTATTTTAAATAAAAGATTTACACTTAATTTTTTCTCAGCTTATAAAACACTCAATAAGTAAGTATAATTCTTATTATAAAACATATATTATAATTAACAGGAAATTATAAAGATGAATAGAAGACAAAGAAAAAAATTATACAGAAAAGAATTTCAGGAAAAAGGTTTCAACGTAAAACTGATATTGGATGAAAAAATTGAGCATGAACAGTTTTTGGAAGTTTTGGACAATTTTTTTGATCAGGTAGAATCCAGAGATTTATGCATAAGCAATAGAGTTGGCGGTAGCAGTGATGCACTTTTTATTTCAAGTAAGTTCAAATATAGTTCACCTTCTAAAGAAGATATG
>DASCNA010000185.1:0-5710 GCA_036011305.1 Victivallales bacterium | reverse complement strand
GTTTAAATTTTTGTCGCTGGTACAGCAGCAGTTAGTTTTTGGTTTGCAGCACATTTTATTGTCTCCTTTTTGTTGTTAATGTTTCATATATTCTCCGACTCGGGAATATATATAAAGTTAAACTATTGAATTTTAAGTTTCCTCTTAATATCAAATTGATTAATGTTTAGGTAATTAAGCAAATACTTAAATAAATGTCTAAAAAAAAGCTAACTATATTTATCCATTTTATGCAAAAGATTTTCTATATTTTTAATTTTATTTTCTAATTCCTCCTTATATTTTTTCAATTTATTCCTATCTAATTTTTCTAAATTATGAGAATTTTCCTTTTCATTGTTACAACTACAATCACATGTACAAACTTTAGATATTTTCTTTTGATATATTGATAGAATTTCTGGGTTGATTGAATATGGTATCCAGTACCCTTTTCTTTCAGATTTTACAATATTAGCATGTTTTAGAATCTTTAAGTGCTGCGATGCAGCAGCTGGAGTTATTTTTAGAGTATCCGCGATCTGATTAGCACCTAGTGGACCTTTGCTTTTAAGCATTTCCACTATTTTAACTCTGGTTTCAACACCAAGTATTTTACAGATTTCTGAAGCTTTTAAATTCATAATACTTCTTATTTTTAGTAATTAAGCAAATACTTAAATATATAATAATGTTTTTTCTTGCTTTTGTCAAAGTCCAAACTAAAATTATTCATTTATTTTTTATTATAATATTTATTATCTCTTATATTTTCGCAGCAGAGCAAGAAAATATTAAGAGAATTTAAAGGCTGTAGTTTTTATTTATAGACTAATTTAAACTGTTCACAAACTATTGGCATGTTTTTTTCTGGTAATCTACCAATATAAGCACATGATTTGGTGAAAGAATCCCAATGTATTCTTCTCCAATAATCTAAAGAACAATCTCCTTCGCCTTCCATTGCTGCAAATTCTTTACTGACTTCATTATAAGGAATAATATCAACTTTGATTGTTTCAATTATGCATAGTGGTATTCCATCCCAATTTGTAACTATACTAAAATAATTTTTCTTCGGTAGTTCATCAGAAGAATCATAATCCCAATAAAGGCTACTAGTTGCACGTTTTTTCCCTTGTAAAACTAACTCAGCTAATTGATTTGCTGAATTTTTGTCCATAGTAAAATGAAAAACTTCATAAAATTTTGAGGCTGCTTTTTTATTCCTGGTTTTTATAAATTTTTCCCAATAAGGAATAATATTTTTTGGAATATCCATTATATATGTCTCTTGATATTATTTTTAATCAATAACACAGAATTCAGCGGAACGAGTTTACGGGTGGTCAGTGGAATGATTCGCAAAATTCTTTATTATTGATATTTTGAGTCTTGATTTAGAATTATTATTAATGGTCAATTCAATGTCTCGAAAGTCATCTATGAAATAATCTGTATACATGCTCAATTGATTTCTGGAGTGTGTTGTCAATAAAGCAATGATGGTTGCTCCGGATGAATAAGCTGCTTGTACTCCTGATATTGAGTCCTAAAAAACAACACGTTCTTCAGGCTTTATCCCAAGAAGCTTAGCAGTTTTTATAGTTTCCAGGATTGTACGTCCATGATCGGTACTCAAAACATGTTGAGTGTCGATATTGTATTTCTCCGCCCATTTACGCCATATATTTTCAATACAGGCTGTTGTGTCAACTAAGGTAGCATCTACATCAAAAATAACAGCATTACATTCTATATTTATCATGTCACTATTCATATATATTTAGCGCTTCAGCCCTCCTGCCTGCAAATGGAGGGAAGGGGGGAGCTCTTATTTTAGTTTAGATATTATATTTATTCTTTTAACATGCATATTTCCGCCGGCGTTTGCAGGTTAGGAGCAGTGTTTAGTTATCATAATTTGTTTAATCTATCAGGCGACCAGCCTTCAGGATTAGCTATCCAATCCATGGTTACATCATATTCCATTTTATTAAGGTAATTTGTCTGAAAAGCAATATTAGCAAAATCAGTAGCATCCAGCAAAGAATAGAATAGTGTATTTTGTTTATTAAAAGCCTTTTTGCTAACTTTAGTATCACAATTTAGGATAGAAAAACATGCAACCGTTTCAGCTCCAAGTGCCTGTATGTTCGCACATGCCTCAATGCAAGAATTGCCTGTAAATATAACATCTTCAATAACAAGAACCTTCTGATTTTCTTTTAATACTCCTTCAACTAATTTATTTGAACCGTATTTTTTATTTTCTTTGCGGATATATATCATTGGATAATCTATTTCTGCAGCAATCAGTGCAGCCCAGCCAATGGCACCTGTAGCGACTCCAGCAACTGTGTCGAATTCTAGGGTATTGATTTTGAGCTTTTCCATAAATTCTTTAATAATCATTCTTCTGACTATTGGGTATGAGTAGAGTAATCTTATATCCATATAGAAAGGTCCAATATCACCTTTAGTATATGTAATAGGTTCAAATGGAGTGAGCCTCAAGATATGTTTATCAAGAATAAATTTAATGATTTCAATTTGATTTTTAGTTAATTTTTTATCGCTCATGATTTTTCCTTATTTATCAATAACAATTAGATCATCTACCGAGAAACGGGAGATGAATATTTTTTCCGTTTTAAACTCTGTATTTTCTATTGCTGCTTTGATCTTACCGCCAGCTATTTGCCCTTTAGGTGAATTGTTCTATTTATGTGCTATCTTCGACTTTTTTTGTGTTTCATTACAGCCTTGCAATGTTTCCCGAATAGCTTATCTTTTTTTCTTTTCTCCAAATATGACATTTCATTATAAGTAGACTCTTTTGTCATTTTAAGATAGTTTTGGTAGCGATCAGAAGATAATTGTCCTTTTTCGACAGCTTTTAAAACTGCACATCCTTTTTCCTTAATATGCGAACAATCACTGAAGCGACACTTTCTTGCTAGAGTAATTATTTCAGAAAACGTTTCATCAAGCCCAGTCACTACTGAGAGATTTCCAAGCTCTCTCATGCCTGGTGTGTCTATTACCATTGCTCCGCAATCTAACTTAATCAATTGTCTATTAGTTGTGACATGTCTTCCTTTACTCTCTTTGTTGCTAACTGGTTTGGTTTTATATATAGGTTCGCCAATGAGGTTATTTATTAATGTTGTTTTGCCAATTCCTGATGATCCCAGTAAGCAGTATGTATGGCAAGGTTGCATGATTGCTTTTATTCTGTCCAGGCCTGATTCATTTTCATTACTAAAGGTTATTATCTCTAAGCTTGGCATAATTTCTTGAATTTTATCGATTCTGTTAGCAATTTCATCGACTGAAAGCAGATCACTTTTACTCAGAAGTACAATTGGTTTGATATTACTATCATTGACCATGACGAGATAACGCTCAAGACGCCGAAGATTGAAATTTTCATTCAGAGATTGTACAATGAATGCAACATCGATATTAGCTGCAATTAGTTGAAAATCCACTTTTTTCCCCGGAGTTTTTCTTTTCAATAAAGATTTACGCGGTAAAATTTCGTGAATTATTCCGAATGAATTTTTATCATAAAATTTAACAAAAACCCAATCACCTACTGCTGGATAATCAATGGGAGATGTAGCACTAAACATTATTTTTCCAACCAATTCTGTCAAAATATCAACCTCGCCATTGCTTACAGTATAACTATCTCTGTGAACAGCTATTACTCTTGCAATTTCAAATTTTTCAAGGATTTTAAATTCAACGGTTTCAAAAAACCGTTTATCAAAACCCATTATTTCTAAATTTTTCGGTATATTATTGATTTTATCCATCATACTTTCTTTTTTCATAACATCAAAGTCTGTTGCCGAGCATAGCAAGGTTAGCAGAACTGATCCGTTATCTTCGTTATTATCACAATTTGACTTCTAACCATCTTCAATATATAGTGTAAAATAAATAATCACCACAAGCAAATAATTTTTGATAGGATAAATTATTATGCCAATTATAAAAGTATATTATACTGATGAATTCAAAATAACTGATAAGAATCTTGCCTCAAAAATTGAAAAGACCACTTTGGAGCAACTAAAATCTAAAGAAACAAAAGCTGAAGTGATTTTTATCAAATCTGAGAAAATTCTCACTGGCAAAAAATTATATATTGAAATAATATGTAAGAAAATTGATTTCCGAAATGATGAGTTATATCAACATTATTTTAATGTATTAAAAACGTTATTCCCAAATGATATTGATTTTAAAATCAGACTTATACAGCTTCCTGAAAATGAAATATATTTTGGTTTTAACTAAATATATAAAAATGTGTACTCAATAGAACCTTTTACATTTTGAAAGAAGTTAATAGATATTTTGATTATTAATAATTATAATCAAAATATGAGATATACGTTTAAAGAAAAATTCCTAATACTAATACTGTCTACCATCGGTTTCAGTGTATATGTAATTGGGATTTTTATTAACACTTTTGTATTAATAGATTTTTCCTTAATGAAAAATATTTGGTATATTAATCCATACTATATACTTTGGTTGATGTCTTACTCTTCTTTAATTGTTTTATTTTTTTTTATTATAAAAGGTGTTTGGGTAGGATATAAGAGAAAGTTAGATAAAAAATTTATAATTCACCTACCTATTATCATTGTTCTGTTATTTCTAAGCTCACCTATAGTTTTTGTTGTTTTGCCACCTATCTGCTATGCAATAAAAGATATAATAGGTTTAGGCTTTTTTAGTTCCTTGGCTATATTTGCTATGAATGAATTGGAGAAAAATAATTTTCAGAAAGACAGTAAAGTAGTTCCTACTAGTAAAAATTATACTATGAAAAGCAGATATTCACATAAAGAAAAAATATTTATCTTTATTACTGCAGTATTATTAATTTTAGGTCTCAGTTCATTTTCTCTTATAAGAATCATAGTGATATTTTTAGGGGCAGGAGAGAAGATATTATATATTCCAAATACATTAGCAAATCCTTTTTGGAATATCTGGTTTATCACATGGTTATGCATATTATTATTATCTTTTTTAACTATTAAAGGAATTTATACGGGGAATAAAAAACATTTCAGCAATAAGTATTTTTATATTTCATTTATAATTTGGATTTTATTAATAGTAATTTATTATCCCTTTTCAAATTTTTATTTAAATATTCCTAATGTCCATGAATTTTATGTCATTTTAGATGTTGTGGGAATTATTTTTTCATTTCTTTTTCTTATTAATGCATTTCATGAATGTGTATAATTTTAGAGAGTACTTGCACCACTAATTCCTATAATGATTTTATCATTACTATTACAGGATACTAAATTTCCTGCTTTTTTATACCATTTTAAAAAGGTATTGTCTGTAGTAAGGATAAGTAATTAATGGTTTTGTGCAAAAACATTTGTAGTGGTAAAAATTGCACCATCTAGTCGGGTATCATTTTGTTGAGTTATCAATTAGAGAATGGGATTCTCTACGGAATTGAAGATATAAAAAAAGTGGCATAGATGTCTGCTTATATTGGGACAAATGTGGTGGGGATAGGGAGATTTGTATCAAAACAAATACCTATGCCGCTTTTTATAAGTTATTTATTTTTTTTATATACATGTGAACGATGACAGTATATATCTGCTACATGCTCACCGTAACTATTGAATGCATCTGCGTAAGTATTAAAAAACTTTTTAATACTACTCTTTAGTTG
>DASCNA010000184.1:0-11940 GCA_036011305.1 Victivallales bacterium | reverse complement strand
TTATTAATAATTATTTTTTTACTGGAGGTAAAAAATGAATATCAATATCACATGGTACAGCCATGCCTGCTTTTTAATTGAATACAACGGCTCAAAAATAATAACTGACCCATTCATCACCGGCAATAAATTAGCTACTGTTAAACCATCTGAAATTGATACAGAGTATATTTTTGTATCTCATGGCCATGCAGACCATCTTGGAGATACAGTAGAAATAGCAGAACATACAGGAGCAACAGTTATAGCAAATCCTGAAATTTGTAACTGGCTTGCTGACAAAGGTGTAAAAAATTTCCACCCAATGCAACTGGGAGGAGGTTATAACTTCCCATTCGGCAGAGTTAAAATGGTAATAGCTCATCACAGTTCTCCCTTACCTGACGGTTCATATGGCGGCAATCCATGCGGGTTTGTTTTCTCATTAGGTGGTAAAAATATTTATCATGCATGTGATACAGGACTTTTCTATGACATGAAGCTTATTGGAGAAGAAAGTATTGATATGGCATTTCTTCCTATTGGAGATAACTTTACAATGGGACCAGATGATGCTTTTAAAGCAATAAAATTAATTAAGCCTGATGAAGTAATTCCTATTCATTATAATACTTTCGATGTTATTATACAGGATCCTAAACCATGGGTTGATGAAGTAAATAGGAAAACTGACACAAAAGCTACATTGCTTCAGCCTGGCGATTCCTACACTTTATAATTATTAGATCAATATAGATAAAGGTGATATTATGAATGAACAACCAGAACATATCTATTACGTTAGCGAAAGAAATTTTGTTGTTACACTTCTTTTGTGCATTTTTCTTGGCTATCTCGGTATTCATAGGTTCTATGCAGGAAAAGTCGGTACAGGAATATTAATGTTAATTACATGCGGCCTTGGCGGGATCTGGGTTATTATTGACTTAATATTAATAATATTAGGCGTATTTAAAGACAAAGAAGGACTGCCAATTAAGTTTTAGTTAATTAAATATATATAATTTAGATTGAAAACTAATATACCTGGCTTTCAGTCTAATTTTAAGCCCTTTGTATAGTTTTGTATGACCTCCAAGAAAAGCTTATACATTTCTGTATGAAAATTTATTCTACAAACATATAACGCATCTATTTAAAAAACTCTAAAATAGTCTGCCCTTTATGTGTTGGAACAACTTTAATAACTTTTATTTTTTAACTTAAAATCAATAATTCTTTTGTGATTACACTGATCTGCCCATTACATTGAAAGGTAAGTAATAATTATTTGCAACCTGACTTTCCCAGATAGAGTATCACCCAGAAAAACAACAATGGTACCAATTGCCATCATCAATTGGCCAATCCCAGTAAATTGGGAATAAACATTGATATTTGCGGAATAAATGTAATTAAAATCAGTGCTACTATCATTGCCAAAATAAATATCGGCATCTGCTTTGAAACCTTTGTAATACTAGAACCTCCTACACTGCATCCGACAAAAAGACACGTGCCAACAGGAGGTGTACATAAACCAATACATAGATTTACAATCATTATCATACCAAAATGAACCGGGTTAATCCCAAGATGAATTGCCATAGGCAAAAACAATGGTGTAAATACCAAAACAGCAGGTGTCATGTCCATAAACATGCCGACAACTAACAGTAATACGTTGATTATAATCAAAATCACGAACTTATTATTTGATAAAGATAACAGTTCTGCACTTAAATGCTGCGGAATATAATCATATGATAAAACCCATGACATGGCAGAAGACATACCGATAAGAATCATTACAATTGCGGTTGTCTTAGCACACTGTAATAAAATTTCAGGCAGCTCTTTAAAAGAGAGTTCCCTATAAACAAAAAATACAATAATAAAAGCATACACCACAGCAACACCTGCAGCTTCTGTTGCAGTAAACACTCCAGATAAAATTCCACCAAGAACAATAATAACAAGAAACAGACTGAGAATAGCTCCTTTGAATGCCACACATATTTCTTTAAAAGAAGATTTTTGACCAGCTCCATATCCTCGTTTTGTACTAATAAAACCACATGCAATCATAATACATATACCAACTAGAATACCCGGCAGTATACCAGCCATAAACATGGCTGCCACTGACACACTCTGTGTCACCAGGGCATATATAATCATGATATTACTGGGAGGAATCATCAAACCAACAGTTGCAGCGGTAGCTGTTACTGAGATATTAAAATCTTTATCATATCCGTTTTTATTCATTTCCGGTATCATGAATCCACCGACAGATGAAACAGCGGCAGTTGATGAACCTGAAATAGAGCCAAAAAGCATACATGTCAAAACATTTACATAACCCAATCCACCAGGAAATCTTCCCATAACTGTTTTAGCAAAAGCAATAAGCCTTTGCGCCATTCCTCCTCTTCCCATAAGGATACCGGAAAGTATAAAAAACGGAATTGCGAGTAAAGCAAAAGAGTCAATACCACTTGCCAATCGTTGAGCAATAATAGTTGATGCTGGAATATGGCCAATTGAAAGAATAGTGAAAAATGTTGCAATGCCTAAACAAAAAGCAATTGGAACATTTATAAACAATAATATGAAAAATGTAACTATTAAAATAAGAACCTGTATATCCATAATTAACTCCTGTTACTCTGTAAATGTTTCTTCTGTCGGATGAATACCTGACAATTCAGATTTTGTTAACTTTCCTTTTAAAAGCATTATTTTTTCAAAAATACCTTCACAGGAAAAAAGAACCATGAATGCGCCGCAAATAGGTATTACTAAATACACTATCCCTTTATTCATACCTAAAACAGGAGTTATTTGATGCGTTACTGTCATTATCAAATATACTAACCGTCCTCCTCCGTAAAGGAAAATAATACTCGAAAACAGAAGCACTATCACATAAACAAGTATGTCAGCATAAATACGAATTTTACCTTTAGCAAATCTATCAATAAAAAAGTCAACTCCAAGATGCCCTTTTTCCATAAAAACAATACATGTTCCAATAAGCGATACCCATATCAAAAGAATTCTGGCAACTTCAGCTGTCCATGTACTCGGCAAAGGCATTACGTAGCGAGATAAAATCTGCCAGACAACAACCAATACTAAGGAACCCATTAACACTATGGCGATATACTCAAGTATTTTGACTAAAGTGTCTCTAATAAACTTTATAAATTTCAACATTTTATTCAGCCTCTTTTATCTTGTTAATTAATGTTCCGACTTTTGTACCAATGTATCTAGCATACATCGGTTTCACTTTTTCCTGAAAAGGCTTTTTATCCACCTGAAATACTTTTACTCAGCTTTTCTTGATTTTTACAAGATCTTCCTCAGATACTTTATTCCATAGTTTTATCTGAAAATCCAAAGATTCTTTTGCTGCCTGCAATAGAATTTCATGTGCTACTTTAGGGAGTTTTTCCCATACAATTTTACTTATCATCAAAACATCAGGAGTCATTGTATGTTCATCAAGAGCAAAATATTTTACTGTTTCATACTGGCGAGAACTGTAAAGGCTGGGAATATTATTCTCAGCACCGTCAACTACACCTTGCTGAAGCGCCGTATATAAAGAACCGTAAGGAATAGGAGTTGGTGATCCACCCAATACTTTAATCATTTCTATTGATGTAGGGCTGCTTTGTGTCCTTATTTTCATTCCTTTAAGATCTACCGGCTTCAAAATAGGTTTATTTTTAGTATAAAAGCTTCTTGCTCCAGCATCATAAAATGTAAGCCCTTTTAACCCTACAGACAATCCTGAATCCAGTATGGATTGTCCAGTAGGACCTCTCAATACTTTCCAGTAATGCGCCTCATCTATAAAGAGATAAGGAAGAGATAATACAGAAAATTCAGGCACAAACCCTTCCATTGCAGAAGCAGATGTTTTCATCATATCAATACACCCTAACTGTACCTGCTGAGTTAGATCAACTTCATTCCCCAACTGACCATTTGGGAAAATATGTATAATAATCTTATCTTGAGATAATTCTTTTACACGCTTGGCAAAAAATCTCATCCCCACCGAAACCGGATGTTTTGGATTCATGCCATGAGCTAGCGTCAAAACAATCTGACTATCTATCCCCTTCAACTGTTTAGAATATTTATTTCCATTGTTAGTTTTCTGTGTGGTGCTGTCAGCAATCCCCTGCAAAGGAAGAATGGCTGCAATAATAACGAACATCAATACTACAATTGTAATATTCTTCATTATCCCCCAAAAGTTGTTATGATCAGTTAATATTTAAATACTTATTTATATTATTAAAAGAAATACCTTCCACTATTTCTTTTAGATATTTTTCATCATAAGGATATTCACCATTTTCAATCCATTCTCCCAGTAAATTACAAAGAATCCTTCTGAAGTATTCATGGCGTGTATATGACAGAAAACTTCTTGAATCTGTAAGCATTCCGATAAATCGTCCAAGTAATCCAAGATTGCCTAAACAAGACATTTGCTGTATCATACCATCCTTCTGATCATTAAACCACCATCCTGAACCAAATTGTATTTTACCAGGAATACTGCTGTTTTGAAAAGAGCCAATAATTGTTCCTATAACAAAATTATCTTTAGGATTGGCACTGTATAAAATAGTTTTAGGAAGCATATCTCTGGATTCCAGATCATCCATTAATTTCGGAAGATTCTGAGCAAAATTAAATTCGCCTACAGCATCAAAACCTGTATCAGGTCCAATTTTATTAAATATTTTGCTGTTATTGTTTCTCGTAACACCAATGTGATACTGCATTACCCATTTACGTTTTGCATATTCTTCTCCTAAAAACAGTAGCATTTTTGCTTTGTATTTAGCTATTTCAGTTTCTGAAATTGACTCTCCATTTAATACTTTTTTAAGGATTTGGTCAATTTCATCATCTGTAACTTGGAAATATTCAATATTATCCAAACCATGATCAGAAAGTCTGCAGCCAGCTTCATGAAAGAAATCAATTCTCTGTTTTAAGGCTTTTAGAAGTAAACTGAAATTTTTAATGTCACAATCAGTAATTTCTGCTAATCTTTCAACCCAGGCGATAAAATCTTCTGTTTTATGGATATTTACAACTTTATCCGGTCTGAAAGCAGGAAGTACTTTTACATCAAAGTTTTTATCTTTTTTAATTTCAGCATGATACTCTAAAGTATCCAACGGATCATCTGTAGTGCATAGAGCTCTGACATTTGATTTTTTGATAATATTTTTTGCTGAAAATTCGGGTGTCTGAAGTTTTTGATTACAAATATTCCAGATTTCCTCAGCAGTATCAGGCGATAAGGCTTTATTAACACCAAAATATCGTTTTAGTTCAAGATGAGTCCAGTGGTACAGAGGATTACCGATACAGTAAGGCATAGTTTCAGCCCATTTCAAAAACTTTTCTTTATTGCTTTTTGAACCGGTAATATATTCTTCATTTATACCGTTACTGCGCATTGCTCTCCACTTATAATGATCACCTCCAAGCCAGATTTCTGTAATATCGCTATACATTTTATCTTCAGCTATTTCTTTTGGTGAGATATGACAGTGATAGTCAAATATCGGCATATCTTTTGCAAAATCATTATATAATTTTTTAGCTATCTTACTCTGTAATAGAAAATCCTCATCCATAAAATTTTTCATTTTTCACTCTCCGCAAATTACACGCCTGAATAACTCATAAACCCGCCGTCGATAGGAACCGTAATACCTGTAATAAAACCTGACATACTATCATCTAGAAGCCAGATCAAACTGCCCAGAAGATCTTCAGGTTTACCAAATCTTTTCATAGGAGTATTATTTAAAATCTTTTCTGATCTTTCTGTTAAGCTCCCGTCATCATTTCTTAGAAGTTTGGCATTCTGCGCAGTTTCAAAAAAGCCCGGCGCAATAGCATTCACTCTAATATTTTCAGGAGCCATATGAACAGCCAGCCATTGAGTAAAGTTATTTATTGCAGCCTTTGCGGCGCTGTAGGCAGGTACTTTTGTCATAGGACACGGAGCACTCATTGAAGATATATTAATTACAGTACCTTTATTGCTTATCATTCTTTTTGAAAAAACCTGCGTAGTAACTAATGCACTGAGAAAATTTAGATTGAATACAAAATTAAATCCTTCGGGAGTCATATCATAAAAACTTGTAACGCCTGAAGCTGAAATATCATCAATATTAAGAGTTTCATTTGTAGTTGAACCTTTTGGATGATTTCCACCTGCTCCGTTAATAAGGATATCGCAGTTACCGAAAGCATCATAAACCTCTTTATCAGCATCTTCAACATTTTTTTTATTCAGAACATCACACTTAACACCCATAGCAATACCGCCATCGGCAACTATTTCATCGGCAACTTTCTGTGCATTTTCTTTCAAAATATCAAGAATAGCAACTTTTACGCCCTGCCTGCCCAGTTCCCTTGCCATAGCTCCGCAAAGTACTCCACCACCACCTGTCACAATAGCTACTTTGTTTTTCAGGTTATCATTTAATTGAAGCTTCATTTTTAAACTCCTTATATTTATATAATTAAATTTTCTATTATTTATTTCTAGTTATTGCATCCCATATGCCCAGAATATACATAATTCCCAATGCCCTGTCATATAAACCGTAACCTGGCCTGCATCTAGTTTCTTCTCCCCAAATATGTCGTCCATGATCCGGTCTTACATATCCATCAAACCCAACCTCATAATATGCTTTTAATATTTCATAAATATCGAGAGATCCGTCTTTCGTTCTGTGTGATGTTTCTATAAAATTACCATTATCATAGATCCTAACATTTCTA
Source organism: Victivallales bacterium (assembly GCA_036011305.1). Taxonomy (GTDB): domain Bacteria; phylum Verrucomicrobiota; class Lentisphaeria; order Victivallales; family GWF2-38-69; genus DASCNA01. The sequence continues at coordinate 5,112 of DASCNA010000184.1, read as the reverse complement.
ATGTGAGCGAAATGGATTCTTTTGCCGAATTCTCTGACCAGTTCAGGAATATTGTTTTCCTTATTTGAACCCAATGATCCGGAGCAAAGTGTTAATCCGTTGTATTCGCTGTCCACAAGAGAAAGAAGTTTCTTAATATTATTTCTGTTACTTACTATTCTGGGCAATCCAAAAAGAGACCATGGCGGATCATCAGGATGTATTGCCATTTTTATACCGTATTCTTCTGCAACCGAAATTATACATTTAAGAAAATATTCAAGATTACTCCATAGTTTTTCTTCTGTAAAACCTTCGTATGCTTTAAAAGTATTTTTAATTACCGAAAGTCGTTCAGGTTCCCATCCAGGAATTGTAAAATTTCCAGAAGATTCAAGAATTCTATTTATCAGTTCATCACTTGAAATATTCTCAAGTTCTGATTTATCATAAAACATAGCATTTGAACCATCGCTAAGTTTTTTATGTAGGTCAGTTCTAATCCAATCAAAAACAGGCATAAAATTATAACAGATTACTTTTGCACCTGCTTTGGAAAGATTTTTTAAAGTTTTTCTATAGTTATCAATGTACTTATCCCGTGTGCTTAAACCTAACTTTATATCTTCATGTACATTGACACTTTCAACTACATCAATATTTAATCCTGATTCTTCGCACTGTTTTTTCACTTCTAATATTCTTGAACAGGGCCATTCTGCACCAGCTGAAATATCATGAAGAGACCATACAGCTCCCTCAACTCCGGGAATCTGCCTTATCTGATCCAGAGAAATATTATCATTCCCCTCACCAAACCATCTGAATACCATTTTCATAACTTTACCCTCTATACTTCAAGTAATAGATCAAAGTGAATGTTTTTTCATTGATTACTGATAAACCTATCTCTGTACTCTTCCCGAAGCGTCACCACCAACCAGAGTTTCCACCTCTTCTTTTGATACAAGATTAAAATCTCCAGGAACCGTATGTTTAAGTGCAGAAGCAGCTACAGCAAACTCCAGTGCTTCTTTCATATCTTTTCCATCAAGAAACCCGCATATTAAACCGCCTGCAAAAGAATCGCCTCCGCCAACCCTATCTACAATTCTCACATCATATTTCTTTGAATGATAAAACTCTTTTCCATCGTAAACCAGAGCAGACCACCCGTTATCAGAAGCAGAATGTGATTCTCTTAAGGAAGATATAACATATTTAAAATTGAATTTATCAACCATTTGCTTAAATATGGATTTATAACCATCAAGCTCCAAAGTTCCTGAAGTTACATCTGTTTTTTCAGGTTTGAATCCAAGAACTTTTTCTGCATCTTCTTCATTGCCTATGCACACATCAACATACTGCATAAGTTTGGACATTACTTTTTGAGCTTCTTCAGAACTCCATAATTTTTTTCGAAAGTTTAAATCGACTGATACAGTTACATTATGTTTTTTTGCTGATATCAAAGCTGCTTCTGTAAGTTCTATACCTTTTTTACTGATTGCAGGAGTTATACCTGTAAAATGAAACCATTCAGCATCTTTAAAAATTGCATCAAAATCAAAATCACTGACATCTGCTTCTGCAATTGATGAATTGGCTCTGTCATAAATAACTTTAGACGGTCTCATCGATGCACCGGTTTCTAAAAAATATATCCCTACTCTATCTCCTCCGCGGGAAATATAATCAGTTTTGACTCCAAAATTTCTTAAAGCATTTACTGCAGATTGTCCAATTTCATGTTTTGGCAGTTTAGTCACAAAATGAGAATTATAACCATAATTAGCTAAAGAAACAGCAACATTAGCTTCACCGCCGCCATAACAAACATCAAAACTATTTGACTGCACAAACCTTGAATATCCAGGACTTGAAAGTCTCAACATAATTTCGCCCATTGTCACTACTTTTTTCATTTCCGATTCCCCTTCTTATATAAAATTCAACCTTATTTGAATCTGCAAGACTGTCGTCATGAACTCTAACGCAAGCCTGCAATATTAATTCGTCGTGTCAGAGTTCACGACGATAGTCGTGTATCTTGCTCATTTGAAGGCAAAGCTCCAACTTGTTACATAATCCACAATTAGTATTTTTTTAATTCTTCATTGTTAATTAAGCCGTCAACCTTCAAGTTTAGTTATAATATCAGATGCATTATTTTTTATTCCTGTCCAGTTATGGTCTCCAATATCTCTGCTGCCGGCAATCCATGTTCCTCCTACAGCACAGACATTTTTCATATTTAAGTATTCTATAAAGTTATCTTTGTTTATTCCTCCAGTTGGACAAAATTTAACATCTCCATAAACACTGCCGTATGCTTTCAGTGCATTTAAACCTCCTGCAACCGTTGCTGGAAATAATTTTAAAAATTTGAATCCAAAATTCCTTAATTTTAAAATTTCACTAGATGTCATAACTCCAGGCAAATATGAAACTGAACTCTTCGCTGCATAATCGATTAACTCATCTGTAGTTCCAGGCGAAACAACAAAATCTACTCCTAAATTTTCGACCATTTTAAATTGTTCTGCATCACAAACTGTTCCTGCCCCCATGCATATTTTAAGATTTGAATTAATTACTGATGTTATAGCTTTTACAGCAGCAGAAGTTCTTAGTGTAATTTCAATAATATTAATTCCATTTGCTACAAGAATTTCGCACAAAGGCAATGCATCAGAAGCATTTTCTATTGCAACAACTGGGACAACCGGATTTTCTTTTAAAATTCTTTCAAAATTCTTTTCATCATACATTTTAATTTCTCCCGCTATTTCATCATTCTTTTAATTGCTAATGCCATTCCTTTTATTTCAGCCAGCCCCTTCATTCTTCCAATACAGGAATATCCTGGATTAGTTTTCTTATTCAGATCATCTAGCATCTGATGTCCATGATCAGGCCTTATTGGAATTTCTAATTCACCTGCTCCGATCTTTTTCCTATTGTTCTCTTCTTCAAATACAGCGTTCACTAAGCTGAACAGATCAACACTTCCTTCGAGATGATCATCTTCTAGAAATGATTTACCGGTTCTTCTTACTGAACGTAAATGAACAAAATGAATTCTATTTCCAAACCTTTTCATCATTTTAACTAGATCATTATCTGCATTTACACCAAAAGAACCGGCACAAAGATTTAATCCGTTTGAATTTGATTGAACGGAACTCAATAAATATTCAATATCATGAATATTGCTCATCACTCTAGGTAAACCTAAAATAGGCCTTGGTGGATCATCAGGATGAATTGCCATCTTAACACCGGCTTTTTCTGCAGTTGGGATAATTTCCTTTATAAAGGAAACAAGATTATTTCTTAAATCATCGGCATTTATGCTGTCATATCCTTTTAAAACTTCAGAAAATTCATCAAGAGTAAAACTTTCTTCAGCTCCAGGCAAACCTGCGATTATTGTTCTTGTTAAGGTTTCAATATCATCGGAATTCATTGATTCATAAATTGATTCAGCCTTCTTAATCTGATCAATACTGTACTCTTTTTCAGCATCTTTTCTTTTTAGAATAAAAAGCTCAAAAGCTGCAAATACATCTTCATCAAAATTAAGTGCTTTTGAACCATCTGGTAATACATATTGCAGGTCAGTTCTTGTCCAGTCTAAAACCGGCATGAAATTATATATAACGGTTTTAATACCGCATTTACCTAAATTCTCTAAAGTTGTTTTGTAGTTTTCAATATAAATTTCATAATTTCCTATCCGTTTTTTTATATCCTCATGAACTGGGACACTTTCAACAATAGTCCATTGAAGATTAGTCGGCCTTTTGTTGACACTATCCCATTCTACTTCTCTCTGTCTTTGCTGAATCTCTTCAACACTCCAAGTTTCACCATTTGGAATACTGTGAAGAGCAGTAACAACTTCATTTGCTCCTGTTTGAGTAACATCTGAAATTTTCACAGGGTCATTAGGCCCATACCATCTCCATGAATATCTCATTTAATTATCCTGATTTATATTGATTAAAGTTATTTTTTGTAACTTACATATCATACTAATAATATAATCTATGCACACGTTAACATTTTTCAAGAAAACTAACCATTAAATAATAAAATAATATATTTATTTAACAGAGCTTCCAATTATTAAAATAGATTTAATGCACTCATTCATCTGCTGATGGCTTTCATCTTTACTTTCAATCTTAAATAAAAGTCTATTAATCCCTCGTATGGTAATTGTTTCCATTGGTCTATCAATAGTAGTCAGTGTCGGTATTAGATATTTTGAAACTTCAGTATTATCAAATCCTATTAATGAAAAATCATCCGGAACTTTATAATTCCTTTCATATAAAAGCTTTATTGCACCGACAGCCATATTGTCATTAAAACAAAATATAGCCGTTGGTAAATCCTTTAGATCTAAAATAGATTTCATTCCTGCATAGCCTGATTCAATATCATATCTACCTGGAATTATATACTCTTCATGTACATCAATATTATTAGATCTCAAAGCTTTTAGATATCCACTCATCCTATACTCTGTAGAAATAGCACTGTTTTTTCCTTTAATAACAGCTATCTTTTTATGTCCCTGTTTTATAAAAAGTTCGATTGCATCCTTAACGATTTCAGATTCATCTGTATAAAATGAATCAAGAGAAAAATCTGATGAATTTCTATTAATAATTACTGCAGGCATTTTTATATTTTTTATGTATTGCAAAAAACTGTTATCATTTTTTGACTGACTGACAATAATCACTCCATCGAATTTTTTATCGTGTATGGAAGTGTAATTTTCATCATAATCTTCAATCCATCTGATAATCAAATTATATTTATCTTTAATAACTGATTGAATATTAATTATTATTTTATGAAAGAAATTTGAAGTTAAACCAATATCACGTGTGGAGAAGAATATTCCAATATTAAAAGTTTTATGAAGAACAAGTCCTTTGGCAATATTGTCAATTACATAACCATATTCATCTGCAATTTTTTTTCATATTTTTTTCTTTATCTGACATAATGAAATTCCCTAATCCTTTAATTCTAATTGATACCAGGTTGACACCATCTTCTGTCCATTGCGGTCATTCTCGCTTCCATTCCATACTGCAAATCCAACAGGAA
>DASCNA010000183.1:0-3418 GCA_036011305.1 Victivallales bacterium | reverse complement strand
AAACTTAAAATAATATTAATAAGATGTACGTAATAAAATATATATTTACTATAATATATTCTATAAAAGGTTTTTTTTATTTTTTCAAATTAAATTTGGATTTTACTATGAAAAATTTTCTTTCACTTTCTGCTTTTTTATTTATAACCGGTTGCTCTTTCTTTAACAATCAAACAAACTATACTTTTTTTGACATAGGATCACCTGACCAAAAAGATACCTGCAATCTTGGACTCATAATTAAACCTGTAAAATCTGAATTACCTTTCGGGAAAAAAATGGTATTTATAACATCTAAATATTCGGTAACATCCGATTCTTACAATAAATGGTCTAAATCACCGAAAGAACTTGTCTCACAATATTTAGAATTATATTTCAATAATCCTAACAAAAAACTTAACAATAAAACTGATAATAAATATACATTGAATGTAAAAATATTTAATTTTGCATGCTACAGTACTAAATCTGAAATACTACTTCAAATGAATATAAAGGTTAGCAATAATAAAACAAATAAAATTTTAATCAACAAAAACTTAATTCAAAACATTAAATTTGAAGAACTAACAGCAGATTCATTTGCTGGAGCAATGTCCAGAGGTGTAAATAATATTTGCTCAGAAATAAAAACAAGTTTATTAAAATTGAATGAATAATCAATCAAATATTAATTAGAAAGTATAAAATTAATCATGGAACATGTAGAACATCCTAAAGTTTTGGTATCTGAAAAAAAAATTGAAGATAGAATCAAAGAACTTGGCCAGCAACTGGCTAAAGACTACAAAGGAAAAAATTTAACAATTATTTGTGTATTAAAAGGTTGCATACCATTTGTTGCCGACTTGATTAGGAATATTCCTATACCATTTAAGATAGATGTAATACATGCCTCTTCTTATATTAATAAAGAGAGTTCAGGAACGGTAAAAATTCTATCCCAGGAAATTCTGGACATTAAAGATAGAGATGTATTAATAGTTGATGATATATTAGATACAGGAAGAACAATGTTAAAAATAAAACAGGCTTTTGAAAAATATCAGCCAAAGGTTATCAAGACCTGTGTTTTATTAGATAAACCATCAAGAAGAACTGAAAATGTCAAAGCTGATTATATCGGCTTTGAAATACCTAATGCTTTTGTTGTAGGATACGGTCTAGATTATAATGAATATTATAGAAATTTACCGTATATAGGTACACTTGAATCCGACTAATCATTAACAAGAAGCAATCGTCAGATTAATATACAAAATCGTAGCCCATTTATAGAATAATTATATGCTATACTATCTCAGCAACTTGACTCATATATGGGGACCATTCAGATTATATAGATATGTAACTTTCAGAGCAGGCTGTGCAGCTGCTACAGCCTTTCTAATTGTTATTATTTTAGCCCCATTAACCATTAAATTGTTAAAAAAATTTAACACTACAGCCCCATCAAGACATAAAGGCTTAATCCCTGACGAGTTTTTAGACAAAGAAAAGGATAAAACTCCAAGCATGGGAGGAATTTTAATTGTTTTTAGTATAGTCATTTCAACAATACTGTGGTCACATCCAACCAATCCACTAACTCACCTTTTTCTACTTACAGTTGTGGGTTTAGGAGCAATAGGATTTTTAGATGATTATTTCAAAATAGCCTACAGAAACAGAGATGGTATTTCTGGAAAAGTTAAAATTATACTGCAGTTCCTAATAGCAATTTTAGCAGTTTTATACTTATTCGTGGTACCTGACAAAAATATGTATATGCAACATCTCTATATTCCATTCATGAAATATCCTATCTTAACTGGATTTTACGGTTCTATTGTAACTTTTATGCTTGGTGTTTTTGTTGTTGTAGGTTCTTCTAATGCTGTAAATCTTACTGATGGAAAAGACGGCCTTGCTACAGGATCTGTAATATTCTGCGCTCTAGCTTATGCAGTATTTGCATATTTATCAGGAAATATTGTATTTTCAGATTACCTGAATATTTTCTATATTCCAGGTGCCGGAGAAATAGGAATTTTCGCAGCATCAATCATAGGTGCCTGTATTGGATTTTTATGGTATAACTGTCATCCCGCTTCGATGTTTATGGGAGACACAGGAAGCCTTGCTCTGGGAGGATCAATTGGTTTAATTGCAGTATTGGTGAGAGAGGAACTTATTTTACTTGTCATTGGAGGAGTTTTTGTTATTGAGGCTCTATCTGTAATCTTACAGGTAGCTTCTTTTAAGTTGAGAGGTAAAAGAATATTTTTATGTGCCCCAATACATCATCATTTTGAAAGAAAGGGATGGACTGAAACTCAAATTGTTGTAAGGTTTTGGATATTGTCAGGAATTTTTGCGTTAATAGGCTTAGCAAGCTTAAAACTACATTAGACTAAAATAAAATATAAAAGAAACCTATTATACAAATACATATGGCAAATAATATAACAATCGCATGACGATTGTTAACTTTATCATTAATTCCGCTGTGATGCCTAATAAATTTATTTAAGCTGATTAACCTCCCCAACCATCTTTTCTGCCTGGGACGGTGGAGGTTAAATCTGGAATCTTTAAGATAGTAATTGCTCATAAAACCCCCATAGCAATAAACATGGAAAAAGAAATAATCAAAGCTGCAATTATCAATCCGATACTAAGAGGCATAAAAAAATTAAATCCAAGTCTAAATATCTGCCATCCAGTTAATGAATTAAGTTCATAATTGGAAAATTCTTTTTCCTCTTTCTTTTTTATCTCTCCTATCAAAGGGTCAAGTTTTGTGTCAATCACCATATGTCCGAGTCTAGCTCTTTCAACTTTTTGAACTGCATCATTAAGCTCAATTGCGAACTCATTTTTATCCCAAGCCTTCTCATCAATTTGTTCAATTCCATTTAGGCTTTTTACAAGTTTCTCGTCAAGACTACTCAATTCATCAATTTGCTTATTTAAAAAGTCTATTCGCAGTGTAATTTTTCCGAGAGTATTACTTAAAGTAGTAACAACTAAGTCCTTTGTTCTAAAATAATCATCTTTCCTTTTTACCAATGCTTTATAATATTCTTTGTTCAACTTTTCAACTTTCTTATCATCCAACACGGTTTCTATCATTTTCTTATCAGTTTTATTATTTGATTCAGGTTTAATATTTTTTTCATTATTATTTTTCTCTGTATTTATTTTTCCTTTTAAACCAATTAAATTTCTATCAATAAAGTTATTTTTTGCCATGACATTCTCCGAAATCTTAAAATGTATAATTTCATAAATAATATTTTAGATCTATCTATATTTTATTAAAGACTTGATTTAAAGCTAAAAGATACTATTTTAAACGCTCTTTTATTTATGGTATATAAATATATTTATTAAATATTAATTAGATATTATATATTATATTATAACGTTATAT
>DASCNA010000182.1:0-70296 GCA_036011305.1 Victivallales bacterium | reverse complement strand
TGTTGTTGGTCCTGAACTGAAATTGGACCAGTGCGGTATTCCTAAGAAAATGGCTCTAACTTTATTTGAACCTTTTATTATAAGATATCTTAAAGATCGCGGATTTGTACATACTGTAAGAAGTGCAAAAAAAATGATTGAGCGCGGCGAACATGCTGTTTGGGATATTTTGGAAGAAGTTACCAATGGACATCCTGTAATGCTGAATCGCGCACCAACGCTTCACAGATTAAGTATTCAGGCATTTAATCCTGTTCTTATTGAAGGGTCTGCTTTACGAATACATCCTCTTGTATGTACCGCTTATAATGCTGACTTTGACGGAGACCAGATGGCTGTGCATATTCCATTATCATATGCAGCTCAGATGGAAACAAAGCTTCTTATGCTTGCTCCTAATAATATTTTTTCACCTTCAAATGGTAAACCTATTGCTACTCCTTCTCAGGATATAACATTAGGTTCTTATTTCTTGACAATTGTAAATGAAGCAAGAAAAAATCAGAAAACTTATGCTGGATATTTTGAGGTCTTAACAGCTTGGGATATAGGTGAATTAGACATACATGAATTAGTTAATATTCCTAATCCTGATTATGGCAAAGATACTATTTGGGGTGATAAAAAATCTAAATATATTACTACTTCATTGGGTAGGTGCATATTTAATGAAATATGGCCGGATGAACTTGGTTTTTATAATCAGCCGACAAATAAAAAAATACTTACTAAATTAGTCAGTGACTGTTATGCTGAAGTTGGTCATAAAGAGACGATTAAAGTTCTTGATGAATTGAAGGATATGGGGTATGAATATGCTACGAGATCAGGCTATACTATCTCTGTTGCAGATATAAAAGTACCTAGAAGCAAAGAAAAAGAAATTGAATTATCAAGAAATAAAGTTGAAAAAATTGAGAAACAGTTTTCAAAAGGTATCATAACTGAAGGTGAACGTACCAATAAGATTATTGATACATGGACAAAAGTTGCTAATACTGTTGCTGATGAACTTATTTCAACATTGGAAAAAGGTACAGTAAAAGACGGCGAAGTAAACCCTGTCTATGCTATGCTGGATTCTGGTTCCCGTGGTAGTAGAGACCAGATCAGACAGCTTGGTGGTATGCGTGGTTTGATGGCAAAACCTTCTGGCGAAATTATAGAAAGACCTATCCTTTCCAACTTTAGAGAAGGATTGAGTGTATTAGAATATTTTATTAGTACCCACGGAGCTAGAAAAGGTCTTGCTGATACAGCACTTAAAACTGCTGACTCAGGCTATATGACAAGAAAATTAGTTGATGTTTCGCAAGATGTTATTTGCAAGGAAGATGACTGTGGTACTTCAAACTTTATTAAAATGTCACCAATTGTAGATAGTGGTGAAATTATTGTCCCTATTGAAGATCGTGTTTTTGGGCGATTCAGTGCAAGAGATATTCCATCTAAAGCTAAAAAAGGCGAATTCTTAGTCAGAGCAAATGAATATATTGATGAAGAAATTGCTGCTCAAATAGGAAAAAATAACATTGATGAAGTATTAATCAGATCTCCATTGACCTGTGAATGTGATTATGGAATTTGTATAAAATGTTATGGTAAAAATCTGGCATCAAATAGAATGGCTCAGATAGGAGATGCCTTAGGAATAATAGCTGCTCAATCTATTGGTGAACCTGGCACTCAGTTGACAATGCGTACATTCCATATTGGTGGTACAGCTTCATCTTCAATGCAGCAGTCCAGAATTAAAGTTACTAATTCTGGTAAAATCCATTATGGTGGCAATACTCGTTTTGTTGAAGACAAAGAAGGTGTTAAGAAAGTTGTTAAAGGCGGCACCATAAGTATTATTGGTACTAAGGGAGTTATCCTTGGAAAACATGAACTACTTATTGGAGCAACAGTTTTCTTTGAAGAAAACGATAAAGTTAAAAAAGATGATATTGTTGCAAAATGGGACCCATTCAATGTTCCTATTATTTCTGAAGTTTCAGGAAGAGTTGAATACAGAGATTTGATCGATGGTATTACTCTAAGCCGAGAGCTTAGAAGTAGTGGTATTGAAGAAATTACTGTGATGGAACATAGAGAGGACCTTCATCCGCAAATAGTAGTTTTTGGTAAAGATGATGAAGTCCTTGATCATCAGCCTTTGCCGTCAAGTGCACATATCATGGTTAAAGAGAATGATGTAATTGAACCTGGTACTGTTATGGCCAGATTGCCTCGTCAGTTGGCTAAAAATAAGGATATTACAGGTGGTTTGCCTAGGGTTGCAGAATTATTTGAAGCCAGAAGACCAAAGGAAATAGCTGAAATTGCAAGAATGTCTGGTAGAATTGAAATCGGAAAAATGGGAAGAGGGAAAATTCAAATTTTAATTTTTGATGTGGATGATCCTACTTTAATCGAAGAACATTCAATTCCTGCTAATAAACACTTGACAGTCAGAAAAGGTGATATTGTAACCAAAGGACAAAAAATAAGTGAAGGGGCTATTGTACCTCATGATTTATTGGAAATTTGCGGACCGCAGGAACTTCAAAAATACTTGGTAAATGAAGTTCAAATGGTATATAGATCACAAGGTGTTGAAATTAATGATAAACATATTGAAATTATCGTTAAACAAATGCTTCAAAAAGTAAGAATTTCAGAAGCTGGAACATCTTCATATTTACCAGGTGAGCAAATTGATAAAAGAAGTTTTATAAAAGAAAATATCAGAGTTGCGCAGAATGGTGGAACACCTGCAGAGGCTGATCCTGTTCTTCTTGGTATCACAAAAGCCTGTTTAGAAAGTGAAAGTTTTATTTCTGCCGCTTCTTTCCAGGATACAACAAGAATTTTAACTGATGCTTCAACTTTAGGTAAAATTGACAAGTTGCGTGGTTTTAAGGAAAATGTCATTACTGGCCACTTAATTCCTGCCGGAACTGGTTGTGAGGATTATACTCACCTGAGAGTAAGAAAACTGGCAAATGAGATTGAGCCGGAATTTGCTAGCAGTGAAGAGGATGAAATTCTTACTGTTGAAGAAACTGCAGCAAAAGAAAAAGCGGAGCAAATTTTAGCTATTAATGAAGAAAATTAAAAAAAAAATTTGTATAAACCCTAAAATAAAGTAAATTAACGCTCTTTATATTGATGTAAGAAAGAAAAAACAGGTGAAATGATATGCCAACAATTAATCAATTAGTTAGATATGGCAGAAAGAAAAAAGTTAAAAAAATAAAAGCACGTGCTTTGGAAGCTTGTCCGCAGCGCAGGGGTATCTGTACTCAGGTTACAACTAGAACTCCTAAAAAACCAAACTCAGCTCTAAGAAAAATAGCTAGAGTACGTTTGACAAATGGCGAAGAAATTACAGCTTATGTTGGCGGCGAAGGACATAATTTACAGGAACACTCAGTTGTATTGGTTAAGGGTGGACGTGTAAGAGACTTACCAGGTGTGCGTTACCATGTAGTTCGTGGTGCTTTGGATAGTCTTGGAGTAGATGCTCGCAGAAGAGGTCGCTCTAAATACGGAACAAAGAAACCTAAAAAATAATTTTTTAGATAATTTATTTTAACTTAAATCTGTCGTTATCATACAGTTTGATGGCGGCAGATTTGTTGTCGTATAGAAAGAAGTTTTTAAGATTATTAGTTTTAAGGATAATAAAAATGAGAAGACATAAGGCAGTTAAAAGGGAAATAATTCCCGATGTAAAATACAATAGTGAGTTAGTGGCTCGTTTAATCCATACTATTATGGAAAGAGGGAAAAAGTCCACAGCTCAAGGGATTGTATATGGAGCTTTCGAGGAAATTAAGAAGAAAAAAAAAGAAATGGAACCTCTTGAAGTTTTTATTCAGGCTTTAGAGAATGCTAAACCTAGACTTGAAGTAAAAAGCCGCAGAGTTGGTGGAGCAACATATCAGGTGCCTATCGAAGTTCCTACAGATAGACAGGTCGCTCTTGCTTTACAGTGGATAGCAGGTTTCGCAAGATCAAGAAAAGGTATTCCAATGCGTAAAGGTCTTGCAACAGAACTTTTAGACGCCTTTGAAAATACTGGTTCAACAATTAAGAAAAAAGATGATACTCACAAAATGGCTCAGGCTAATAAAGCTTTTGCTCATTATCGTTGGTAATCACTAATTGAGTAGTAGTTATGGCAAAGAATACTGGAAAAAATAAAAAATTTAATGAAGCGCAAGAACGTAAGGTCGCACTGGCTAATGTACATAATATTGGGGTTATAGCACATATTGATGCAGGGAAAACTACTACTACAGAGCGCATATTATATTATACCGGAGTTAATTATAAAATTGGTGAAGTGCATGAAGGTACTGCAACTATGGACTGGATGGTTCAGGAGCAGGAAAGAGGAATTACTATTACTTCTGCAGCTACCACATGTTTATGGAAAGACCATAAAATTAATATAATTGATACTCCAGGTCATGTTGATTTTACAGCAGAAGTTGAAAGATCTTTGAGAGTTTTGGATGGCGCAGTTGGTGTATTTTGCGCAGTTGGAGGTGTGCAGCCTCAATCTGAAACAGTGTGGCGTCAGGCTAAAAAGTATGATGTACCGTTAATAGCATTTGTAAATAAAATGGATAGAACTGGTGCTAATTTTGAAAAAGTTGTACATGATATCAGGACAAGATTAAATGTTAGTGCAGTTCCTGTTCAGTTGCCTATCGGTGCTGAAGGTGATTTTCAAGGCGTTCTAGATGTAATAGAAAATAAAGCTATCTATTTTGACGGCGATGAATTTGGTGCAAAGGTCAGAGTTGAAGAAGTTCCAGAATCATTTAAAGAAGCTGTAGATGAAGCAAAATCATATTTAATAGAATGTACTGCCGAATATAATGAAGAAATGATGGAAAAATATCTTGAAGATATCCTGCCATCTGATGAAGAGATTAAGAAATCTCTGAGAGAAGCCGTTATAAAAGGAAGACTGGTTCCAGTCTTATGCGGTACTGCTTTCAAAAATAAAGGAGTTCAACCACTTCTTGATTCAATAATAGAATATTTACCTTCACCTGTAGATATATGGGATATTGAAGGAACAGATCCAAAAACTGAAGAGAAGAAAACAGTTCATGTTGGAGACTCTCAACCTTTTGCAGCGTTGATATTTAAAATTGTTAATGATCCTTATGTAGGTAAATTAAGTTATTTTAGACTTTATTCCGGAGTAGCTGAAACGGGAATGACTGTCTACAATCCTCGTACCAGAAAAAATGAAAGATTTGGTCGTTTACTGCAGATGCATGCAAATACAAGAGAAGAAAAACAGGCAATATACAGTGGTGATATTGCAGCAGCTGTTGGACTTAAAAATGTAACTACTGGTGATACTTTGTGCAGTAGTAATTATGAAATTGCATTAGAATCAATGAACTTTCCAGACCCGGTAATGTCAATTGCTATCGAACCTAAAACTGCTGCCGACAGAGATAAGCTTTATTCTGCCTTAGCTGCTTTGTCTGATGAAGACCCGACTTTTAGGATAAAAAGTGACGAAGAAACCGGACAGACAATTATTGCTGGAATGGGCGAGTTACACTTAGATATTATTAGAGATAGATTATTCAGAGAATTTAAAGTTGAAGCTAATTCCGGTCAACCTCAGGTTGCTTATAGAGAATCAATTACTAAAGAAGCCGGTGCGGATGCAAAATTTGTAAAACAATCTGGTGGTCACGGTCAATACGGTCATGTAATTATTAAGATGTTCCCAAAAGGACGTGGGCATGGAATAACTATAGAGAATAAAGTTACTGGCGGACGTATTCCTAAAGAATACATCAAGCCGACAATGAAGGGTATACAGGAAGCTGCTTTAAGTGGAATATTAGCTGGATATCAGTTAACTGATTTTCATGTAGATATTCTTGATGGATCACATCACCCTGTTGATTCATCTGAAATGGCTTTCAAAGTAGCAGGTTCTATGGCGTTCAAACAAGCTGCAAAAAAAGCTGAACCAGCAATCTTAGAACCAGTAATGAAAATAGAAATAGTAACACCTGAAGGTTCTATGGGAGATATTATTGGTGATATTTCCGGTAGACGCGGTAATGTTGTTGAAGTAAACACTACTGAAAATGAAACGAAAATTTGCGCACATGTTCCGCTAGCTGAAATGTTTGGATACGCAACAGCTATACGGTCAATTTCAAAAGGCAGAGCATCGTATTCAATGGAACCTTCTCATTTTGTAAAAGTACCAAATAATATTCAGCAACAAATTGTGGAGAAAAATAAATGAGTGCTAAAGCAACAACAAATCAAAAACAGCGAATTAGAATTCGCTTACAGGCTTTCGACCATAGAATTTTAGACAAATCTGTAAAAGATATTGTCAACACTGCAAAAAGAACCGGTGCTGTTGTAGCAGGTCCAATTCCGCTACCGACAAAAATCGAAAGAATAACTGTTAATCGTTCACCGCATGTTAATAAAAAATCTATGGAACAGTTCGAAACAAGAACTCACAAACGTCTGTTGGATATTATTAATCCTACAGGTAAAACAGTAGATGAACTTAAAAAGTTAAATTTACCTTCAGGGGTAGATATATCAATTAAAGTCGGCTTCTAAACCGATGATATTAACCGGCACCAATGCTAAAAACGGTATGTGCCTTAAGGAGAAGAAATGAAAGGTTTAATTGGGAAAAAAATTGGTATGACCCAGCTTTATGATGAGAAAGGTAAGGTTACTCCTGTAACTGTTATCGAAGCTGGTCCATGTACAGTAATTGACCAAATGACTCAAGAACGTAATGGATATTCTGCATTACAATTAGGTTATGGTACAAAAAAAGCTAAAAATGTAAGCAAGGCTGTAAAAGGCCATTGTGCAAAAAGCGGTTTAGAAGAAAATCCGCCACAATACATAAGAGAAATCAGAGCTCAAGAAGATTCAGAAGTTGAAGCAGGTTCCGTATTAACAGTTGAACAGTTCAACGAAAATGATTTTATTGATGTAATTGGCACAACAAAGGGACGCGGTTTTCAAGGTGTTGTAAAACGTTATAACTTTGGTGGTGGTCGCTATTCTCATGGTGGAGGATGGAAAAGAAAACCTGGTTCAATCGGACAATGTGAATCACCTGCACATGTAGACAAAGGTAGAAAAATGCCTGGTCATATGGGGACTGCCCAACGTACAATTCAGAATTTGAAAATAGTCCGTATTGATAAAGCAGATAACCTTATTTTTATTAAGGGTGCAATACCTGGTCCTAACGGGGGAATTGTTATTGTACGTTCCGCTATTAAAAAAACTTTAGCGTAACAAGGAATAATGAATTATGAAAAATAATATACAAGTTGTTGATAAAACTGGCGCCCCAGTTAGAGAGTTTGTTTTAGATACTAAACATATAGAACTTGAAAAGGGTGAACAGGCAGTTCATGATGTTGTTGTTGCATATAGAGCTGCATTAAGAGCAGGTACAGCTTCTACTAAGAATCGTGCTAATGTAAATGGCGGTGGAGCTAAACCTTATAGACAAAAAGGAACAGGTAGAGCAAGAGCAGGTACACCTACAAGTCCAATATGGAGTGGCGGTGGAGTTGCATTTGGTCCAAAACCTAGAACTTTTTTCAAAAAGGTTAATAAAAAAGTTAGAAAACTTGCTTTAAAAAGAGCTTTTTCAGAAAAAGTTAACGAGTCATCAGTTCATATAATTGACAGTTTTGATCTTCCTGATCATAAAACAAAAAATGCTGTAGAAATTCTTAGTAACTTAAAACTTGATAAAAAAGTTTTAATAGTTGTTAAAGATTATACTGATGAAGTACTAAAAGCTACTGGTAATATTCCTAATGCGCTTTTAATAAAAGAATCTTCTGTGAACGTATACCAGTTATTATTATGTAATGACATTTTATTTTCTGAAGATGCTATTAAAGAATTTGTAACCAGACTTTAAGCGGGAGTGTAGATAAAATGTTAAATCCTTATTCAGTTATTGAAACTATACTCGTAAGTGAAAAGAGTATGGAACAGAAAGATGCCAATAAATATATTTTTAAAGTAAATAAAAGTGCATCCAAAATTGATATTGCTCATGCAGTAGAAAGCATATATGACGTCAAAGTAAAAGATGTCAATGTATTGAATCGTAAAGGGAAACCTAAACGTATGGGCAGAAGATCTGTAAAACAGGGATATACAGCATCAAGTAAACGTGCAGTCGTCACTTTATCTGATGGAAGTATTGACGTAATATAAGAGTATAAATTAAGTCGAAAGACTGTTAAAATATTTAAGGTGGTAACTTATGGCTCTTAAAAAATATAAACCAGTAACAAGAAGTCTTCGTCAAATGACGGTTCTTGATTTTGCTGAAATAACAGCAACTAAACCAGAAAAGTCACTTACTAAAGGCAAGAAGAGTACTGGTGGCAGAAATAATAATGGCCGCATAACAACAAGATTTAGAGGAAGCGGAAATAAAAGAAAATTCCGTACAATTGATTTTAAAAGGAATAAAGATGGTATTCCAGCAACAGTTCAGAGCATTGAATATGATCCGAACAGAAGCGCAAATATTGCTTTATTAGCATACGCCGATGGAGAAAAACGTTATATTTTAGCTCCTTTGAAACTAAAAGTAGGCGACAAAGTAATGAGCGGTGTTGATGCTGAAGTAAAACCTGGCAATGCTAAAAAATTAAAAAATATACCTGTTGGTGTAAATATTCATAATATTGAATTATCACCTGGTTGTGGTGCTAAATTAGTACGTTCTGCCGGACAGGTTGCTATTCTCAGAGCTAAAGAAGAGAAGCACGCTATGGTAAAATTACCAAGCGGTGAAGTAAGAATGATCAATATTGAATGCATAGCTACAATTGGCCAAGTTGGAAATATTGAGAAAATGAATGTAAATCTTGGTAAAGCAGGTAAATCTCGTTATCTAGGCAAAAGACCTCATGTTAGAGGTGTTGCTATGAACCCTGTTGATCATCCAATGGGTGGTGGTGAAGGTAAAACCAGTGGTGGTGGACATCCACAATCACCATGGGGACAACTTGCTAAAGGTAAAAAGACTAGAAGTAAGAAAAAAGCTTCAAGCAAATTTATTCTTGAACGCAGGAGGAAAAAATAATGTCTAGATCAGTAAAAAAAGGCCCTTTCGTTGATGGTCATCTTTTGAAAAAAGTTGAAAAAATGAATAGAGCTTCTATTAAAAGACCTATTAAAACATGGTCAAGAAGATCTATGATTATGCCTGATTTTGTTGGACATAATTTTAATGTTCACAATGGCAAAACATTTATAAATGTTTTTGTTACTGAAAATATGGTTGGACATAAACTTGGTGAATTTGCTATAACACGTCACTTCAAAGTACATGGTGTTATAAGCGGTAAATAATAAATAGATTTATCATTTTATATAAAAAGCCCTGAACTCTATAGATATATGAGTTCAGGGCTTTTATTATTATATAAATGGATGAAAAAAAATCTAACAATCAAGTTTATCTTTGTATATTTTTTACTGCTCTAGTAATAAGGGTTACAATTGTCCTCCTTGCCTATAATTTGGGAGATAGTTATTTGTCGCCTGATTCATATGATTATATTAGACTGGCCAAAGGCCTTCTATTTAAACATATTTATGGTACTGCAATCCACCCTGAAATATTTAGAGTACCTGGTTATCCGGTAATTATTTCTTTTTTTATTCTTATATTTAAAAATGGATTTTTAATATCATTACTGATTTTTCAGGCATTTATTGATTCTTTAACCTGTCTTTTAGTATATAAACTATCAAATTTAATTTTTAAATATGATAAGATTTCTATTCTTGCTGGAATATTTCAGGTAATATCAATTTTATCTATCGTTTACTGTTCAAAAATATTATCTGAAACTATTTTTACTTTTATGATTATTTTTACTCTATTTATATTACAGAGATTAATTAATAAATTAAAATGTAACAGAGAGAATATTAGATATATATCTGTGATTATATTAAGTCTATTTTCTGCAGTTTTATGTTATTTAAGAGCAATTTTTCTTCCTCTATCTATTTTTTTGATTATTGTAATATTTATATATAACAAAAAAATTATATTATCTTTAATTGCAATAATTGTTTTATTTTGTTGTTTAGGAGGATGGTATATTAGAAATTATGAAATAGTTAATTACTTCGGTTTTTCATCGGTTCCATCTATTAATATTTATAGATACAATGCCTGTGCTCTTGAAGCAGAGAAAAACAAAATAGCATATGATACGCAGCAAAAGATAATTGATGATAAATTAAGCAATTATTCTTCGCAGGCTCAAAAGGCACGATTTTCAAAAGAAAAAGGATTCCAAATCATAAAAGAAAATCCAATATTGTATTTATACTTACATTTTAAAGGTGACATAAAAGTATTATTTCCCTCTATTGGCGAATTATATAAAATATTTGGATATGAGGTTGGAAGTAGAGGTACTCTTTCAGTAGTAAATACAAAAGGTTTGTTTGCTGGTATCAAACACTATTTTTCTGATAATTTTTTTCTGCTCCTTTATGCTTTACCGTTAATTATTTTTATTTTATTAAAATATCTAGTTTTTCTTTTTGCCTTTATTTATCTTATTTTTAAGAAAAGTAATACAGAGAGATTAATTCATATTATTTATTTAATAATTATTTTGTATTTTATTCTGGTTCCAGGACCGGTTGCTACTCCAAGATTTAGAGTTCCGGTAGAACCATTGATCAATATTTATGCAGCTTTTGGATTTGTAATGATATTTTCAAATTTATTTAAGAGAAAAGAAAAATTATAAAAGTATAAGATGTTTATATATTGTACAGTATCCATTATTTAGATGATCTGAAAACGATTTTATCATAACCCAAAAAGTTAATAAAAATAGCAATAATAATAGATAAAATTGTACATAATAGGTAGAAGAATCCAATAGAAGTAAGAATATAAAACACTATTATTCTGATTGAAATAGATATAAATGTTACCAAATGAAATTTAATAAGCTTAATAATAAAATTTGAAGAAGTATTATATTTTTGCCTCCATGTTATTTTAGAATGCAAAAAGAATGCAAAAAATAGTGTTATTTCAATACTGATAATATTTGCTATATTTATACTTTGAAATTCCTGTATATTTAAGGTTCTAACCATTATCCACATTACTAATATTTGAAATAAAGCGACTAGTGAGCCGTTAACAACATATTTGATAGTTTTTGCAGCGAAGGTAGAATTATATTTCCATATACACCATGCTGCTCTCAAGCCATCTTTAAAACCTATTTTTTTACCTTCAGTATACGTGCGACCGTAATAGGAGATACCAACTTCATAAATTCTTACATCCTCTTTTTTTGCCAGAGCAGCTATTTTAGCTGTAACTTCAGGTTCAACACCAAAACGGTTTTCCTCTAAATTAAGTTTTTTTATGATGGAGCTTTTAAAAACTTTGTAACATGTTTCCATATCAGTAAGATTCAAATCACTGAACATATTTGACATCAATGTAAGAATTTTATTACCTATACTATGCCAGAAATAAATTATTCTATGTGCATCCTGTCCAATGAATCTTGAACCATATACAACATCTGCTTTGTTATTCAGTATTGGGGTAATTAACTTTGTATATTCATTTGGGTCATATTCGAGGTCTGCATCCTGTACAATAACCATATCACCTGTACAGTTTGAATATCCTGTTTTTAATGCGGCTCCTTTTCCTCTGTTTTTATCGTGGAAAATTTTTCTTATATTTTTACTGTTATATGATTTTAACAGTTTTCTGGTACCGTCTGTTGAATAGTCATCGATAATAATAATTTCTTTTTCAATATTGTTCGGGAGAGGAGCAGAAAGGACTTTATCTAATATTTCATTCAGTGTATTTACTTCATTATATACAGGTATTACAATTGAAAGCTTCATTAAGAATTGCCCATAAAATTATACACAATTTAAATATATTCTAAAATACTAATTATATTATAATAAATGTGAATGTCAGTATAGAAGATAATTAATATCCTGATCTGTTAATTTTCTGAATGAAGAACTGTGTTCCACAATTCCATTAAACAGGTTCTGCTTTCTCTGCTGTAAATTCAGTATTTTTTCTTCAATAGAATTTTTAACTACCAGTTTAATTGTAGTTACCTGTTTTTTCTGTCCAATTCTATGTGTTCTGTCAGTTGCCTGTGCTTCTACAGAAGGATTCCACCATGGATCATATATAATAACTGTATCTGCGCCAGTTAGATTTAATCCTGTTCCGCCAGCTTTAAGACTCAGTAAAAATAAATTGATACTTTTATCTTTATTAAATCTATTTACTTTATCCAGTCTGTTTTTTGTCTGTCCGTCTAAATATTCGTAACTAATATTTTGGTTATCACACCATTTACGGATAATTGATAGAAAAGAAGTGAACTGGCTGAAAATGAGAGGTCTATGCCCACTATCTATTGTTTCAAAAATAACTTCCTGCAGAAGATCAGTTTTGGTCGATTCTTCAATATCATGATTAATTATATCAGGTAAAAGTTGTGGATGACAGCATAACTGCCGTAGCCTTAACAGTGAAGTTAAAACATCAAATCTTGATAACTTACCTTTGAAAAATGATTTATATTTTAATTGTCCTTCATAAAGTATTTTATCATAAAGTTTCTGTTGTTTTGGGGGCATTTCACATAGTAGAGTTTGTTCAACCTTTTCAGGCAGTTGCTCTACATCCTGTTTATGTCTGCGCAAAATAAAAGGAGCAATTCTTTGTGCAAGTTCTTTTTGTTTATCTATATCATCTTCAATTTTTGAATAGTTTGCTCTAAAAGAATCTTTTGTTCCCAGCGTACCAGGATTTAAAAAATCAAAAATAGACCATATATCTTCTGGAGAGTTTTCTAACGGTGTTCCGGTTAAGACAATACGATGTTTTGAGTCTAATGATTTACAAACTTTAGAGTTAATTGTAGCAGGATTTTTAATATGCTGAGCTTCATCCAGTATTAGTAAATCAAATTTCAATTTATTATATTCATCAATATCACGTTTTATTAGAGCGTAAGATGTTATTATTAATTCATATTCAGTAATTTTTTCAAACAGAGTCTTTCTGTTTGCACCATTTATAAGCAAAGTTTTAATACCAGGTGTAAATTTAGCAGATTCTGAAAACCAGTTATCTGTTAAACTTGTTGGACATACAACAATACATTTTATATTCTTATTTGAATTTGACTTTAAAGTATTTAGTAAAGCCAAAGCCTGTATGGTTTTTCCAAGTCCCATTTCATCTGCAAGAATGATGTTGAAATTTTCACTTATCATTGTACTCATCCAGGAGACTGATTCTTTTTGATAATTTCTTAATATGCCTTTAAAATCTTCAGTAATAAGTTTAGTATTTACTTGCTCCTTTTTAGCTTTTGGATCAGAATCTCTGCCTACTTTGTCAGAAAGATTTTTCCATTGTTTTGGAATTAAGCCAGAAATATTATCTGCAGATTTAATCCAGTAGAGTATACTGCCTATTGGAATTTTAAACGTATTTTTTGATTTTGCGTTTACATTTATTACATTTTGAAACTTTTTAATAAATAAGTATAGATTATCAGGTATTTTAAATAATTTCTGATTTGACGTAATAATAAATGTTCTATTCTTATTAACAGATTTGATTAAATCTCTTATATGTAATTTATCCTCTTCAGATTCTATAATATATTTCAGCTGAACCTGAGAACCATTTTCTACTGGATTTAAACAAACCAAATGAATGATAGAAAGATTTGACAGTAATAATTTACCGGCATTTGTATCAAAAAGTAAATTAATATTTTTATCAGATTCCCATTTAGGGAGTCTATTCTCTGCAAAAATTCCAATTGATTCAGTATCATTAATAAAATATGAAGAATTTCGATTGTCCTGATTTTCCTGTTTAAAGCCAAATCTTAATATTTCGTTTATTATACTTCGCTCTGCTTTTTTATCTCGTTCCCAATACTTCTGATTTGACGCTGACAGTCTATTGTTATCAGTTGGTATAATATGATTATCATAGTTAAAAATCAATTTTAGAGTCAATATATTATTCTCATTAAAATTAATTAATAACTCTGAAGTTAATGATTTTTTTTCAAGTTTATAAGCTAAAGAATCTATATGTCTCAATGGTAATTGAGCTTCTATGTTAACGGGCTTATCAGATAATAAAAACTTTCTAAGCCATATTAAATCTACAACGGCAGGGATCCACCAGTATTCTCCTTTAACACCTATCCATACTCCTGTTTTTCCAAAAATTAAAGATGTATTTTTAATTGGTAATAAACAGTCGTCAATTAATAAATTAGGTACTTTGGTGTTTTTGTCATTTTCTGTTGCAGCTGTTACAATTTCTGCGTGCTGTCGATGTATAATAATTTGTTCATCATTAAAGAAAAATCTTTGAAATCTAATTAGACTATGGAAAAGTTCGGACATCATATCTGATTTCAGAGAAAAACCTGAACCGTCAGCTTCTGCAAACTGTGACAGGAAACGTATTATCTGTCTTGACTGGGAATCAAAATCTAAAATTTTTAACGTACTTGCGGCTTTGTCTTCATCAAATCTTATCTGTCTTAATTTATTAATATTGCCTATATATTCCTGCTTATTTATTTTTAACTTAACATTTACATCGCAGTGTTCCCAGGCACTGGAAGCGTTTGGAAATCCATCTTTGGAATATAAATATAGTTTGGCTGAAGGCTCCGAAACTGGAACATAAGTAGAGTCAACCTTATTAGTGGATTGGTTCTCTTCTTGAGTTTTAGTCTTTTTATTTATGGAGACAAGTTTATCTCTGTATAACTGATAGTGTAAATAGGAAGCTAAATCTTCACTTGATAGTTCTGAATAATTTTTACTTTTAATTTTGTTATTAATATCTATGATGTTTGTTTTTATGATGTGATCTTTAGGCCTTTTTACAACAAAATAAGTATTTTTATCTACATTATAGCAAGCTAGAATTGCTTCATCATTTAGCAGTTTTGTAGCAGTTCTAAAAGTTTCTTTACTTACATTTTCTTGTATATTTTTATGAATCATAATATT
This sequence comes from Victivallales bacterium, assembly GCA_036011305.1. GTDB lineage: Bacteria > Verrucomicrobiota > Lentisphaeria > Victivallales > GWF2-38-69 > DASCNA01. The sequence goes on along the minus strand of DASCNA010000182.1, from coordinate 55,155 downwards.
GTAAAGTTTCATTATATTTAATGACAAAAGGAAAGTATAAACTTATTCTTCCCTTTATACAAAGAAGAAAATTAAAATTTATGTGTTTTGATGAGTTTAAAAATAAATATTTCCACTTTATAGGGTGTAGCGGTATAGGTATGGCTGGTTTAGCCTATATGGTTCTTGAATTAAAAAACAGAGTTTCAGGATCAGATATTACATATAACAAGAGTAGTGAAATTCTTGAAGACAATGGAGTAAAAATTTATATTGGTCACAGTCCTGCTAATTTACCTTATATTCATAATTCATCTATTAATAAAAAAAATTGTATAATTATATATTCTTCTGCAATTGATAAAGAAAATATTGAAATTAACCAAGCTTTAAAAGATAATGTCCTATGCTATAAACGTGGTCAATTTCTTGCAAAACTTTCAATGTGTTTTGAACAAATTATATCAGTCGCAGGTTCACATGGTAAAACTTCAGTTACAGCTATTATTACAGAAATATTGAAAAAAACCGATAAATATAATCCTGGATATTTTATTGGAGGTTATCCATCTTCATATGAAAAAAATGCGTCATTAGGCGATGGTAAAATATTTATAACTGAAGCCGATGAAAGTGATTTGTCTTTTACTTATTTAAAGTCTGACCTAGGAATTATTTTGAATATAACTGAAGATCATTCCTGGAGTATTGGCGGACAAAAAAAACTTATGGATGGTTTTAGCGTATTTGTTGAAAAATCAGACAGGTTATTATTAGGTGCCGATAATATCCCAAAAGAATTTTTAACTGGCTTAAAACAAGCAGAAACAAAAATTATTGAGCGTAAAAAATATGATAAACTATTTGATGATAAATTCACTGGTTTTCAGAGAAGTAATATTACGACTGCTCTTAACGTTGCCGAATTTTTAGGGGTGAATCCAAAAGAAGCCATGAACATTGTGAGTGACTTCAAAGGCGTGGATAGGAGAATGAGTATAAGATATAAATCAGATGGTTTTGTGATAATTGAAGACTATGCTCATCACCCTTTGGAAATAAAATCAGTTTTGTCATCTATAAAAAAGAAATATAACTCAGATATTAAGGTTGTTTTTCAACCGCATAGATATTCAAGATTTTTATACTGTTTTGATGATTTTTGTAGAGAACTTGACGAAGCTGAATATATTTTTATCCTTCCGATTTTTGCCGCGTGGGAAAAACAAAATGATTCAGAAAGCTTAATTAGTAAATTTACTCGAAAATTTAATAATAAATCAATTTATTTAAATAAAACATGGCATGATAATGCAGGTTATATTCTAGATAAAATCGGAGAAAAAGGAGTATTGCTGCTTTTAGGAGCAGGTGATATATCTAAATTAACACCTGAACTTTTAAAGTCTTTGGATGAAAAGCAAATTGAATCTTTTTCCTAGCTAAAGAATTTTTCTGTTTGTTTAATTCTTAATATGATATTATTATAAATCAATAAATTGTTATGATGATTTAGCCAGCTGATAAAATGCTAAACAGTAGTCACTAACCACCAAAAACTAATTCAATTATTAGGTTTTATATGAAAGAACAATTTTTAGAAGAAAAATTATTTTGCTGTGAGTTTAAAAGTGAAATTTATTACACTGATATTATAAATGAACTTATGTATACTACAGATCTTTCCTGCTGTGTAAAAACTGATTTGGAAACCAATGATACAACATATACTGTGTATTCAGATTCAGAGGATGAGATAAAGAAAATAAAAGAAATATTGATTTCTAAAATAACCTCTTGGAGAGAGTTAGATGTAAAATGTACAAACCCAATTGTTTATGATATTAAAAAAGAGGATTGGACAGAGGTTTGGAAACGTTATTTTAAAATACAGAAAATTACACCAAACTTAATAATCAAGGCAAGCTGGTTGGAATACGATAGGGTTGGAGAAGAAAAAATAATTGAAATAGATCCTGGCATGAGCTTTGGCACTGGCAGCCATGAAACAACTCAGTTTTGCATGAAAGCAATTGAAGCTCTTACAAAAACTGATTATTCATCACTTCTTGATGCAGGGTGTGGTTCTGGCATCTTAACAATAGCTGCTCAAATGTTTGGTTTTAAACCTATTTCAGCATTTGATTATGACAAAGAATCGATTGAATCATCGAAAGATAATTTTAAAAGAAACTGTGTCAATTTAAATGAAATTGATATATGTGCTGCAGATATTGGAGAATATAAACCTGAAAGAAATTTTGATGTAGTTATTGCTAATATTATTTCACAGATTCTAGCAAAAAACAGTGAAAGGCTTCTATCCTGGATTAAACCTGGGGGATGTTTAGTTTTAGCGGGTATTTTAAGAACAGAGTATGATAAATTTAGAAATCTTTTTATAACAGATGAAACAGTAGAAATTTTTTCTTATACAGAAAAAGATTGGACTGGAGGAGTTTTTTATAAAAAACTGAATAAAGATGATAATAGGACTTTCAATATTTTTAATAATTTTGAATGATTTAGTATAACAAGAACTTCAAATGCAAATAATAGATTGAAATCAGTGCTATGGTTTGAATAAAGTTTGTAGCGGTTCTGATTTCATATTGACATTAGCAGTATTACCTGAATAATTAGAAGGAGAGTAACATTATGCCGACGTATGAGTATAAATGTTTAAATTGTAGAAGAAAGATAGAAATTTTTCAGAGCATGAAAGATGAACCTAAAAAACATTGCCCAATATGCGATAAAAATACTCTTAAAAGATTAATCGGTACTGGCGCAGGTATTATTTTTAAAGGTTCAGGTTTTTATGAAACAGATTACAGATCTGATTCATATAAGAAAGCAGCTCAAAAAGATAAAGCTCCTTCTTCTCAGATTAAAAAACCCACAGAAACAAAAAAGAAGGCAAAAGAGTCTTAAATACTGAGTTATGTTTATAAAATGTAAAAACTGTGACGCAGAAAATCCACTTGGAGCAGTCTTCTGCAGGTCATGCGGAGTTAAACTTGATACTGAGAATTTAGATAAAGATTTTGAAAATTTTTTAAATAAAAAAAATAAAAAAAATAATTTTAACTCTATTTTTAGACTGATTTTTATATTAATAATTTTATTTATTCTATATTTAGCCTACGCGATTATTAATCCTTTTGGAAAATCATATAATGATGGTCTGATATTTTCAAAGGAAGTCAAACAACAGGCTATTTCAAAATATAATTCAATGAAGATGGGAAGGCAAAATATTTATTCCTTTACGCCAGAGCAACTCAACTTTATTTTTAATAAATATTTTATCAAAAAAGGAGATCATCTTTTTGTTGATATAAGTGATGTTAATTACTTGAATTTCACAATTCGAAAACAGTTGATCAGTGACAATATAACCTGGTTGCAGTCTATTAAAAAATATGTTAATTTAAATTGGAAAGTTTCAATAACTGCTGTTTGTGAACCCTATTTTACTGAAACTAAATCAGGTAAAAAGGTAATTTCTTTGAAACTGTTGAAACTTAAAATAGGCAGTTTGACTGTTCCATCTTATATTCATAAATATATTCTTGATGAGTATAAGGCTTTTTATTCTACAAGAAAATTCAAAAGACTTGCAAAATCAATAAAAGATATCAAAGTTGATAAAGATCAAATTAAATTGTTATTATATAAACGGCGCAGATAAATAATAATTTTATATGGAATCGGCCTACCTCATTAAAATAACCGGAAGAGTAACAGGTGTAGGGTTTAGATATTCTACTAAGCATTTTGTTAATCAATTTGCTGATATTAGAGGATATGTAAGAAACATATCTGAAGGAAGAGTTGATGTTGAAATACAGGGTAACTCCAGCCATATAGAGGTTATTCTTGAATGGCTTAAGCATGGACCTACTTATGCTAGGGTTGACAGTATAAAAATAATTGAAATACCTGTTGATCCTTATAAACAGTATTTTAGAATAACATAATATTAATAATTAAACAGGAAAGTTATTATGAGAAAAATAATTTTAGGAATATCCATTCTTTTTTCTATTTCTATTGCATGTTTTGCCGGTGATTTGTACCATGCCGGAACAATTACTGCTTTACTAAAAGGATTATATCAGCCTACAATAACTGTAAAACAGGCTACTGAAAACGCAGATATAGGACTTGGATGCGGCGTTGGGCTGGGTGAAGTTACTTTTGTAGATGGAAAATGCTTTGTTGCTGGACCTGAAGGGAAGGTAAAAGAATTGGATGATAATTCAAATTTAGCATTTTTTACAGGAGTTAAATTTTCTCCAGAAATTACATACTCAGTTAAAGATATATCTACTATCAAGCAGCTTGAAGCCAGTATAAATAAACATTTGAAGAGTAAGAATATTTTCTATGCTATAAAAATTACAGGAGAATATAATGTAGTATTTGCAAGAAGTGAAGATGTTGATACACCTCCTTATACTCCGTTGCTAGAGTGGATGAAAGACCATCAACATAAATTTAGTTATAAAAATATAAAGGGAACTTTAATAGGATTTAAATGTCCAAATCTTATAAAGGGTATAGGTGTCGTAGGGTATCATATTCATTTCATCTCCAGTGATAATAAACTTGGCGGACATGTATTAGGTGTGAATATAAAAAATGCAAAAGTTGAAATAGAGCCTGTTTATGACATGAAATTAGTATTGCCTAAAACAAATGAGTATTTGAAAGCTGACATGGTTATTTCAGGTAATACTCACAAAAATTTTAAAACTCTGGAAACAAAAAAATAATTTATATTTTTTGTATATTTTTGCATATTAAATCCCGTAACCATATATGTGCTGTATCTTCATTGTCAACTGGTTTCCAATACATATAAATTGGTAATTCAGGTATATCCCAGGTAAAATTTTTATAGGTTAATTTCTGCTTATCTGCATACATTGACGCAATTATTTTAGGTACAATTGAATAGTATTCTGTTACTGCAATTATATTTAACGCAAGGGGAATATTGTTTATTTTAATTGTAGGGATTTTTTCAAAATGAAATTTTTTCATTGCATTATGTACACTAAAATCATTTATAGATTGTTGTATAGTCGTCATAAGATATGGATAATCTTTTAGGGTATTGAATGTTAGTTTACTCTTTTGAAAACCTGGATGATTTTTGTCTGCTATACAAACATATCTATCTGTAAATAGTTTATATATTTTAAATTGCTTTGAGGGATTTTTCAAATTACCGATTAGTAAGTCTAAGTTTCTATTTTCAAATTCCTCAAAAGTTTTAATGTCATTAAAAGGGATAATATTTAATTTAATATTAGGATAATTTTTGCTTAGTTTCATCATTAATTTTTTTAAAACTATTAAAGAAATATAATCTGACATTGCTAAAGTGAATATTATTTTTGTATTTAAAGGTGTGAATTTTTCGCTTTGAAATATATCTTCCAATTCTGAAATGACTTTTTTAACCGGCAATCGTAATGATCTGGCTTTTTGAGTTAGTGTCATTCTTTTAGATTGCCCAAGAGATAATAGTTCGTCTTCAAAAATTAATCTAAGCTGCTTAAGGATGTTGCTGACAGTTGGTTGTTTCAATTTTAGTTTAATAGCTGCCGCTGTTACTTGTCTTTCTTCGAGAAGGGCATCAAGAATTATAAGGTAGTTTAAATTTATGCTTTTTAGATTAATTTTCATATTCCTCCTACAATAATATAAACATTTTAGTATTTAAAATACAAATATTAAAGGTATATAAATAATAAATTATTCAAATTATTATTTGCTAGTATATTAAATGTTGTCTATAAAATTTTTTGACCTAAATAAAATAATAATGAAAAGTAATTTCACTAAGGATGTATTGGTAATGAATAAAGGTATTATATTAGCCTTAGCTGCTGCTCTTTCTCTGGCTGTAATGGGAGCGTTTGTAAAAGCAATTGGACATAGTCTGCCGGATTCAACTATATTATTTTCTAGATTTTTAATTAGTTTGATACTTGTAATACCTATAGTTTTCAGAGATAGAAGTCATTTTTCATTAAGAATAAACAAAAAATATATTTTGCTGATTAGGTGCTCAGTTGGTTTGATGGCAATGGCTGCGTATTTTTATGCAATACGATTTACTCATCTTGTAAATGTTATTTTATTGATAAACACAAGTCCTGTTTTTGTGCCTATTCTTATTTTTATTTTTTTACGAAAAAAGACAAGCAAGAAGGTTTTAGCTGGAATTATTATAAGTTTTATTGGAATAATATTAGTCTTAAACCCTAACCGAAGCAGTTTGTTGAATCCATATAACCTACTTGCATTGTCAGGTGGTATAATGATGGGGGCCGGAATTTTATCTTTGAAGCTGTTTTTAAAACACAACAACAATAGGACAACGGAAGTTCTTCTGTTGTATTTTATTTTTTCTACTGTTATTTCGGGTATATGGATGATGTTTGACTGGAAAACTCCTAATTTTGAACAACTGTTATTATTGCTTGGATCTGGAGTTTTCGGTTCTCTATTTCAAATATTAATGACTTATTCTTTAAAGTATATTTCTGCAACGCTGACTTCATGTTTAACATTTTTTTCTATAATCTTTGCAGGAATTCTTTCTTGGGGAATATGGGGAGAGGCCCCTTCAAATTTAACATTACTGGGAATAATGATTACAGTAATGGGTGCTTTTGCTGTGATAAGATACAGTAGAGATATTAATAGTACGAACCAACAAACTATACTGTCTGTTTTTACATTAAAGAATTTAAATATGTATAAGAGTGTCTTATGGATGTTAGATAAGACAAGAGCTATTGTAAAATATTATATTGATTGATAATAGTTTCAGTATTCATTTATAGTTAGTTAATAAAATTTTGTTTTGATTTATTTAAATTATTCTAATGCATTATTTCGGTTTATATTTGAAATAAAACTTTTGTATAGTTTATTCATTTACATAGATAAACAGTTCATAAGTGAGGGGATAAAAATCAATGAAGAAACTAATCTATTTCTTGGTGGGTGTTTTTATGGTATCATTAACGTCTTTGTCTTTTGCAGCACAAACTTACAAGCCTGTTAAAGTTATGACATTCAACATTAGAAACTCTAATACTGATGATGGAGTAAACAGCTGGAATGCAGGAAGAGACCAGCGAGCTATTTCTCTGATAAACAAATATCATCCAGATATTTTTGGTGTTCAGGAAGCGACTAATGGTAAGTATGGCCAAGAAGTAAGTGATTTGAAAAAATTGCCTGATTATCAATGGTATGGTATTGGCAGGGATGATGGTAAAACAAAAGGTGAATATGAAGGTCTTTTATTTTTGAAAAGTAGATTTGATTTAGTAAAATCAGGTCAGTTTTGGATAAGTCCAAAACCTAATAAACCCGGTACAACCTTTGCTACAAAAACCATGGAGCCGACATGGGATTATTTAAATCCTAGAATGGCTACATGGATAATATTATACGATAAAATTAATAAGAAGAAATATTTTGTTTTAAACCAGCACTGGGCTGTTGCCCCTGCTGCACAACCTCTCTCTTCTGAATTAATCAGAAAAGAAGTATCTAAACTAAATGAAGGTCTTCCTACAATAATTATGGGTGATTTAAACATGACAGATCAATCACCTAAAGCTAAATATTCTTTGAATGCATATAATGGATATAATATTCTTCTTCATGGTAAAGAAGGAAAAGGTTTACAGCTTATAGATGCCTACAGAACAGTTCATCCTGAACATATTACTAATCCTCCGCACAGTGAAATGACTTATCATGATTTCCACGGGGGGAAAAAGTTTTTTGATGTAAATGAACATCCTGAAGACAGTCAGTATAATTATCGTATTGATTATATTTTGACAACAGATGCTTTTGTAGCCAAAAAAGCAAAAATAATTAGAGAGAGTTTTGCTAAAAAACCTGGATTATGGCCTTCGGATCATTACCCTGTTATTGTAGAACTGCAACTGAAATAAATTGTAACAACTAATAAATTCACGTATCATTGACATGGATTTATTAGTTGTTTTTTAAGTCTTTTAATTTGTCCCTTAATTGAGCGGCTCTTTCAAATTCCAGTGTAGCAGCAGCTTCCAACATTTCTTTTTCAAGAATTTCAATCAGGTCTTTAGAGTCTTCATCACTATAGTAACCGCTTTGTTCTTCTTTGATTATATTAATACCAGTTTTCTTGTGCGAATATTCTGTTAAATCATCTCTTAATTCTTTAATTATTGTTTTAGGAGTAATATCATGCTCAGTATTATAATTTATTTGTCTTTTTCTACGTTTTTCAGTTAATTTGATTAGAGCATCCATACTGGGTGTAATTTTATTTGCATACAGAATCACTTTACCTTCTGAATGCCTGGCTGCTCTTCCAGCTGTCTGAGTTAGTGCTTTTTCAGATCTTAAAAAGCCTTCTTTATCGGCATCTAAAATTGCGACCAGTGAAACTTCTGGAAGATCGAGCCCTTCCCTCAATAAGTTAACTCCTATTAAACAGTCAAATTCATTTTTTCTTAAAGCCGTAAGGATTTCAACGCGCTGAATAGTGTCAATTTCAGAGTGAAGATATTTTGCTCTTATACCAATATCTATAAGATAGTCCGATAATTTTTCGGAACTTTTCTTTGTTAATGTCGTAACAAGTGAACGTTCATTTTTTTTAGCTCTAGATTTAATTTCACCAATAACGTCATCTACCTGGCCATCAAGTGCTCTGATTTCCAATTCAGGATCAAGTAAACCGGTTGGCCTTACAACTTGTTCAACCACCTGATCAGATTTATCTATTTCATATTCACTTGGAGTTGCAGAAACAAAAACTATATCATGAGTTAGATGATTAAATTCTTCAAATGAAAGGGGCCTGTTATCTAAAGCTGAAGGTAGTCTAAACCCATGGTCTACCAAGGTTTGTTTTCTACTCTGATCTGCATTATACATTGCTCTTAATTGTGGAATTGTTACATGTGATTCATCAATAAAAACAATAAAATTTTTCGGGAAAAAGTCTATTAAACAATATGGTCTGCTTCCAGGAGGACGACCTGTTAGATGTCTGGAATAGTTTTCAATACCGCTACAGTATCCTATTTCTTTCAGCATTTCTAAATCATATTTTGTTCTCTGATATATTCTCTGAGCTTCAACTAGTCTGTTTTCATTTTCAAAATATTTAACTCTTTCTTGCATTTCCAGTTTTATTGATTCCTCTGCCATATCAATTTTTTCTTTTGGCAGTACAAAATGTTTAACAGGAGGAATTATAACAGATTTTAAATTACTTAATTTATTTGCTGTAACAGTATTATGATTGGTTATATTTTCTATTTCTTTACCCCACATCTCTATTCTTACAAATTCATTTTTATGAGAAAAATAAACATCAATAACATCGCCACTTACTCTAAATTGACCGGCTTCAGGCGAAATATCATTCCGTTCATATTGAATATCAATTAGTTGAGATAGAATTTTTCTCCTGTCAATAGTTTGTCCTTTCCTTACCAGAATACTCATTGTCTTGTAATCATCCGGAGAACCTAAACCATAAATACATGAAACACTGGCTATAATAATAACGTCTTTTCTGGTCATTAAAGATGTAGTTGCGGAAAGTCTTAACTTTTCAATTTCATCATTTATGCTTGAATCTTTGGCTATGTAGGTATCTGTCTGGGGAATATATGATTCAGGTAGATAGTAGTCGTAATAACTTATAAAAAATTCTACAGCATTGTCGGGGAAATAAGATTTAAATTCGCTATATAATTGAGCAGCTAAAGTTTTGTTATGGGAGACAATTAAAATAGGTCTTTGAACTTCCTGAATGACGTTAGCCATTGTAAAGGTTTTCCCGGAACCTGTTACCCCAAGCAGCACCTGTTTTGAATTTTTAGTTTTTAATCCTGAAACAAGATTTATAATTGCTTCAGGTTGATCACCGCTGGGTTTAAAGTTTGATTCGAGCTTGAACATATTATTTTGAAAGATAAAACAGTGGTAATATCAATCCTTCATTATGTGTAGTTATTATATCATGTTTTGATACTCTACCATAAAAGCCTATGAGTTCACCCGCAAATATATAAGGGCCTAAATTTATTTTATAAGTGTTCAAATTACCATCAGGATCGCTAATTAAAGTAATCTTAGGAATTTCAATTTTCTTCTGAATTAGATAGGAGTCATTTTCTGAATCAAGTATTTCGTTAATATTTCTACTCCAGTCTTCAATTGAAGTCTCTGAACCACTGATTACACCTTTACAACCATAAGAGTTATGGGGTTTTAAGAAGAATTCATTTTTATCATCAGTTAACTCTTTGATTATGTCAGGATCATTGACTAGTTTTTTTGTATAAGGCAGGTGATTCTCAATAAATGACATCTCTTCATCAGTAAAATATTTTCTGCACATATCATTTGAGAGGAAAGTGAATATTTTTTTGCTGTGCACTATTTGGGAACAAATTGGACCTACTACACATACAGCATGCTTTTTGTACGCTTTTATGAAATCATTAATCTGGTCTTTAAATTTTAACATTTCATCAGTAACTGCTCTGCGGTAAATAAGGTCAATCTTGTAATTATTATGGAACAATCCATCTTTCTTGAGTTCTAATTTTCTAATATCGCATATTTCACATTGATATCCGCTTTTAATGATATAATTTTTTAGAGATTCAAATTCTCCGCCTGTTGCAGATTCAGTGAAGTCAACAATAGCAATATTGGGTTTGTCATTTTTACCAAACATTTTATAATATTTGAGCAGTGTCTGCAGTGTGGAATTCCTCATATCAAAACTTTTAATATTGTATTTATTTTTTAAGTTATGACCAATTTTGGTCTTGAGGTATATTTCATCCATTATGTTTATTTCGTCCATACCACTTGTACCGTCTGTGTTAAATTCACAGAAACGGTATGTTTCTCCATCCCAGAAGCCGTCGTATCTGGAAAAAGGAATTGACGGCTCATAACCTGGATCAATATTAATCCAATCTTTCAATGTCTCATTAAAATCAAAAAAATCCTGTATTTCAGTCTCTTTTAAATACAGTTTTAGTATTTTAACCAATATTCTTTCCATTTGTTCTGACTGTTTTTTTAACTCAAAAAGTGTTGCTTTAGGCAGTATAATAGGGTGAAACAGTGAAGGGAGCGGTTTTGCTGATAGTTTATTATACTTCTCTGTTATTTCATCATTATATTTTTTATAATCTATTGCAAAATCAGCAGTTTTTGAATATTCGATTATATCATTATCTATATCAACAGTGGAAAGCATATTATTCACCTCAGTTTTTTTTTAGTTTTAGGTGCAAAGTGAAGAATTTTATTAAATAATACAACTTTTAAAATTCGACACTGGAGACTTAAACGAAATACTGCTCATTCAATCTCATACTTCTAATATACTATTATGTATAAAACTATGCTATTAATTACCTAAGAAAAAAATACATATAGAAGTTTAATATTAACTTGATATACTTAGGGATATTTATAACAATTGGAGGAATACAGTAATGAAAAAAGTAATCGGATTGACAATTTCTTTCTTGTTGGTAGGGATTGTAACTACTTATGCAGCAGATTCAGTTAATAAGGCACCTTCTGATTCAAATGTAACATCTGAGCAGTCATCAAATCAATATGTAAAGCAATGCCAGAAAATGATGAAAAATTGTCCTATGGCAAAAAATATGACAACAGAAGAAAAACAGATGATGATGCAGAAGTGCCAGAAAAAAATGGAGAGCATGACTCCAAAACAAAGATGCGCTATGATGAGAAAGTGTTCAAAAATGAAAGATATGACACCTGAGCAAAAAAAGAAGATGATGGCGAAATGTAAAAAAATGATGATGAAATGCGAGAAAAAAAATCCTGATAAACAAAAAGCAATGATGGCGAATTGTCCAATGATGGGAGGAGAGAAAACCAGTCCAAAGGATTCTGAAACAAACGCCACTCCAAAGAAAGACCAGCAGGATTAATCAAACTCAAAAAATATATATGGTGAGGACACCTAAATAGTGTCCTTTTTTATGATTGTTTATTAATAGTATCAATACTTATAAACTTAAATATTATAGTTTTTTATAAGTATAAATTCTTTAATAACCGATCTGATAAGTTAATGGCAGGCAAGCTTATTCAGATGATAAAAACATAACTATGATTAAGATTAAAAACCATTAAAATTGCAGTTAATAATTTAATGTATTGTACGCAATTAAAATTTATGTAATTTGGATTGACATGTAAATAGCGAGAAAAATCCCGAGAAGAACCATCAAAAAAGCAAGTAGGAATATCGATTTTACTGTTCCGTAAGGCAATGGTTTGTCAACTTCAATTGCCTTTTTATAAAGGTAAAACCTGATTGTGGCCACAATTACCATGGCAACTGCTATAAACAGTAATAGAATTCCAACAAGATTTGCAGAAAATGTTGATCTTACATGGACATTGCCGCCGAGTGCTTTCCCGATGTATGAAATAAATATATCAAATCGTTCAATAACAAAGCCGAAAGCCATTATTGCTATTGATGTTGCAATCCATGATAGATAAGTACGTTCATTTGCTGAATGGTCAAGAAATCTTTTAATCATAATTGGATTCTCACAAGTTTAGGTTTAAATTTTCTTAACTTACAGTAATATCACTAATTTTAGTACAATAGTTCCTATTTTGGCAAGAACTTAATTGAAATTGGAGAACTAAAAACTAAAATTCATAGGGTATGTTGCAGTTTATAATAAGATATATAGTCATATTTTTTATACTTGAAGCTTATATTAAAATTACTGTCATAGTAAATTTTCAAAGGTAATATTTTAATGAATATAATTATTCTTGGAGCTGGCGAAGTCGGTAAGCAGTTGACATTTACACTTAGTAATAAAGATAACAATATTGTAGTAGTTGACTCATCGATGAAACTTTTAAATAGATTGAAAGATAAGCTCGATATTATGACTGTTTATGGTGACTGCTCTAATTTTAATATCCTGAAAATGGCAGGTATATCCACCTGTAATATCTTAATAGCTACAACAGGCAGTGATGCCTCAAACATATTAGCATGTTTAGTAGCAAAACATTACAAAGTTAATAAAACTGTCTGTCGTCTTTCTTCTCAAAGTTATTTCTCTGATGAAGATTATTACAATCCTTCTTCTTTGGGAATTGATAATTTAATTTTTCCTACAGATGAATGTGTAGATAGAATAATAGGAGTATTAGATCATAACATAGTTGCAGAACGAATTATTTTTAAACAGACAGATGCCCAGATTACAGCTGTCAAAATTCCAAGATCTTCTCCTGTAGAAGGAATAAAAATACATGATTTCCCAAATAAAGAGCTTTTACCTAAGATACGTTTTTCTGCGTTAGTAAGGGATCAGAAAGTTATAATTCCACATGGCAGTATAAGCTTTTTTACCGGAGATGAGGTTTATGTTGCCGGTAGTAAGAGCAGTGTTAACCGATTTATTGATATTGTAGGTCCAAACAGCGTTTCTATAGATAATGTAATAATTGTCGGTGCAACAAATGTCGGTCAAATTCTTGCAAGTAAACTGGTTAGAATTGGATATCGTGTAAAACTGATAGAAAAAGATCAGAAAAAAGGCGAAAAGCTTCTCAGTGAACTTGGTGAAAGAGTAATGGTTATTCATGGAGATCCTACTGAAAGTGAAGTTCTTTTTGAAGCAGGAATTGATGCGTGTGACGCTTTCATAAGCACTTCTGATGATGACGAGGAGAATATTCTGACCTGTATTTTGGCTAAGAAAAAAGGTGCCGGTAAAGTTATAACAATAACGAATAAAGAAGAGTATGTGGATATAGTTCCCGGTATTGGTGCTATAGATTGCGGTTTCAGTCCAAGGTTAGTTGCGGTAAATTCAGTCTTGAATCTTTTGGGTACTGAAACAGCTAAAGTTCATGCAATTTTACAGAGGACAAGTGGGTATGTATATGAGTTGTACGTTACATCTTCTTCCCCAATATGCGGGAAAAAAATATCCCATTATGAAGGATTTCCATCTGTTATTTTATCTCTTGTATTTAGAGATGGTAAAATGATGCCTGCAACAGGAGATTTTGTTTTAAAAGAAGGAGACCAGGTTGCTGCTGTAACTACTGCTCAGAATATAAAGCAGTTTGAATCCCTTTTTAAAAAGAAAAGAGTTTTTAGAATATGAATACCAGGTTAGTTATTCGAGTAGTTGCCACAATTCTGGTTATTGTTGGGTTGGCAATGTTAACTTCAGTACCAGTAGCCTGGTTAATGGGAGATTCCTGGCCTGTAGTTTATATGCTGTTTATATGTTCACTAATAACAATCATTTTTGGAGTAGTTTTTAGATATTTTTCTCGCGGAAGTTCAAAACGGTTTGGTTTTAGAGAAGGATTTGGAATTGTAACTTTCGGATGGTTATTTGCTTCAATATTCGGTGCACTGCCTTTTGTTCTTGTCTCACATTTCAACTGGTATGATGGTTTTTTTGAGACAATGTCCGGGTTTACGACTACAGGAGCAAGTATAATTGACAGTTCAACACAGTTAATGTCAGGAGCAAAGCTTCATTTAGGATTAAATGATATACCGAGAGGTTTAATCTACTGGAGAAGTCTTACACATTGGCTAGGCGGAATGGGAATAGTTCTTTTATCGTTAGCAATATTGCCGTCACTTGGAATTAGCGGACATAAATTATATACTGCTGAAGTTCCAGGCCCTACAGAAGATCAGATAGCACCAAGGATAGCTTCTTCCGCAAAAATACTTTGGGGGGTATATGTATTGCTAACGGTAGTTGAAGCTGCACTGTTATGGTGGGGAGGTATGAGTTTTTTCGATTCATGGTGTACTTCTTTTGGGACTATGGCTACCGGTGGATTTTCAACTCAGCAGGCAAGTATAGGTGCATATAACAGTGTTTATTTTGAATCAGTTATTACTCTTTTTATGTTTCTGGCCGGCGTAAACTTTGTGCTTCATTATCGTTTTTTGAGGGGGAAAACTTTTTCTCATTTCAAAGACGAAGAATTTCGCTTTTATTTTTTAATAACTATTATAGCAATTTTTTCAATAACATTATTTTTGACAGGAACTAAAGTTATATCTACCACAGGTTTTGTATACGATCATGCTACATTTTGGGAATCTCTGAGATATGCAGCCTTTCAAGTGGTATCCATTCTGACAACAACTGGATTTGCTACCGCAGATTTTAATCTATGGCCGGCCTACTGTATGCTATTGCTTCTATGCCTTATGTTTATAGGAGGATGTGGAGGTTCAACTGGAGGAGGGATAAAAAATTCCAGGATAGTATTAATTGCTAAATATGTTGTATCAGAACTTGAGAGACATATTTTTGTAAGATCACTGCCTAATGTTAGGTTAAATAAGCATAGAGTTGAGAATATAGTTTTGAAAAGAGCTGTCAGCTTTTTCGTAATTTTTATTTCAATATTTATTGTTTTCAGTTTACTTCTATGTTGTTTTGGAGTGAATGATATTGTCACAGCAGCTTCAGCATCAATTGCTGCTCTGGGTAATATCGGCCCTGGATTAGGTAAAGTTGGAGCTGTTTGTACTTATGCCTGGATGACTCCTGCTGCTAAAATATTGTTGGCTTTTGAAATGTTGCTTGGCAGGTTGGAACTGTATACTGTACTTGTACTCTTTCTGCCTTCTTTCTGGAGAAAATAGAAATACTTATATTTTGCATTAAACATTATTATATATGTCTGCTGATGCCTGAAATCACTACACTTCTTGTCAAGCGCTGCGATTTTCATTATAATATTAGTTGCAACTGAATTTAAATAGATATTTTTAAATAAACGGAGCAGCAAATGAATATTAATAAAGGTATTTATATCGCATTTTCTTTTTTGATCTTTTCCTTTTGCTTAATCGCGATGAAATCTGATCCAAACGCTGAAATGCAATCCTATAGAAGTAGAAACAAATCAGCAAACCGAAGTCCAAAAACTAAATCTCCAAAATTTAGAAATAATATAGGGACCGGGAAAAAAATAGGGGGTACTTATACTAGTAAAACAAAAAAAAATCTACCTAAAAGTACCATAACAGTCAAAACAAAAGGGAAAAAAGCAGTCGATTATAATCTCTACAAACAAAACCAGACTGTCGGGGGGAAAAACATTGATTCTCAACGTATTTCTCAAGGCGGTTCAGGAAAAGAAAACACTGGAGAAATAAATAAGATTCATCAACAGGAAAATCTGAATAAAAATTTAAAAACAAAGGCAAAAAAAACTAAAATTAAGAGTTATAGAATTAAGTAAAAATAAATTTGATTATAAATACCGGTTCAAGTTAAAAAATCTGAATCGGTTTTTGATTTTTGTAAATATCCTAAGATAAGTTGTCTCTTAAATTTGATTTAATAGTAGCTTTTTCAACTATTATTATGTATTTTTTATCTGTTAATAATAGTACGTATCATTTTTATTGGTAGGAGGAGTAGTTTGTTCGAGTCGTTGTTATATATACTGCTTCTATACTTATATTAAATTGGAAAATAAATTGAATAAACTGGGAAATTAAAAGAGAATATGGCTGTTAAAAAAATCAGGCCTTCAGCAGATAAAACAAGAGAAAAAATACTTAAATATGCTTTAAAACTTTTTGCTCAGAAAGGTTATTCCGCTACAACAGTTCGGGATATTGCAAAAGCGGCAAAGGTAAATTTAAATCTTATTTTTCATCACTTTAAATCTAAGAGAATGCTGTGGATTGCAGTAGGTGAATTAATTTCCCAAAGGTATAGTGAATTATACTTGAATAAAAATATGGAATTTACTGATTTAAGAGTTCTTATTGAAGAATTTTTATATACAAGATTTAAGTTTTATAAGGAAAATCCTGAAGTATATAGGTTGATTAGATGGAAAAACATAGAACCTGATGAATCTTTATTATTTACCAATTCTATTTATCTTAAATTTTTTAAACCTATATTATTAGAATTCCAAATTAAAGGTGAAATCAGATCAGATATTGATGTTGATTTTGCAGCGCTCTTTATGTCAAGTTCTCTTATGGGTGCATTAGATAAAAAGAGTTTTATATATCAGCACAGTAATATATCTGAGCGGGAGCAGGAGTATATTGAGTTTATTTCAGATGAAATATATAAAATATTAAAGGCATAAATAAACTGTTTCTTTTTATCATCAATAAATGATTTATTCTATAATAAATTGACTGCTCATTACAATCGTCAAGTATTCACCCATGCATAAATTTAGTACGTTTTAAAAAAATACTTTTTAGTTTTAAATATGCTCCGGTAATTAAGATCAGACATATCAGAGAGGAAATAATGAGTCCGAAGATTGGAATGCTGCTGAATAACGATACGATAAATGCACCGAATGCACTTCCCATAAATTGAGTAAAATAAGTGATTCCCAATACCTGCCCCCCTTTTCCTTTAAAATAGTTCACAAGATGAACCTGTAGCGGAGGATTGATAACAGCGATTGCTGCTCTTAACAAAACGATTCCAATTGTTAAAATAACAGCTATGTAGATATGAGATGGATTTATCTTAGCCAGAAATAATATTGCTGTTCCGATAATGGTAGAACAAACTCCGATACGGACAATATTAAGCATATTGATGTTTTTATTATTGAGCTTTCTCATAAATGAATTACCAAGTAAATATGCAGCTGCGATTAAAATAAAAACCCATGAGTAAGCTTGTGGAGAAAAATCTAGTTCTCGTATATATATGAAACTGGAGATTGTTATAAATGAAAAATAGCTTGCATAACTTGCACTTATTATTACCATGCATGGCAATAAATTTGGTAACTTGAAAAGTTTAAAATAACTTTTTATATATTTAATGGGAGCAGGAAGCTTAGTGATTTTTTTATGAATAGTTTCCTTAAAGAAAATTATTGTAATCAATAGTAATATTGTAGCCAGCACAGCACTGAACAGAAAACAGAATCTCCAGCTTGAACTTTCAGCTATGTATGCCCCGATACTTGGAGCTATTGCCGGAGATATTACTGTGCCAAGTATCAAAGTTCCAGTTGCATTGAGTTGTTCTTTCTTTGTCAGAATGTCCTTAATAATCATCCATATGGATAGCATAATGAAAGCAGATCCGAATGATTGAGCAAACCTAAAAAGAATAAACAACCATATTGATGGAGTAAAAAATATTAAGTACGAAGATATTGTATAGACACTGAGCCCTATGAGTAATATTTTTTTTCTTCCGAACCTTTCACTTAGAATCCCGACAAACAGTCCAAACAAAGCAAGTCCTAAAGTATAACCACTTAAAGTTATTGTGCTTATATTTACTGAAACATCAAAATATTTAGTTATATCGGGAAGGGAAGATATATATATATCTGTAGAAGATACGATCAGGAAAATCATAAAAGTCATTATTATCATCATTAATTTTTTATTCATAGTCGTACCATATTATTGATCGTGGATTAGGGAGTTTATAATATAAAATACACTAATAGATCAAATGATCAATTAAAAAATGAGAAAAACAGTAAAAATAATTGTTCATATGATCAATTTAATGCAGATTGATTTATATCTATAGAAGTTCACTATATTGATTATGGTCATATAAAAGAGAATATAAATGAAAAGGATAAAACTTATTGATACTTGATTAAAGAAGGATGCTTTAGGTATTTATATAAAATTTGCCAGGCTTCAACATGTTTTTCATTATTTATGAATGGAGTAAACCCGTAATTCAAATACATGTTGATTGCTTTGTAACTTGTAGTTTGTGTAGTTAAATAAGCCTGAGTATGAAATTCAGATAATTTTTTCAGAGTATGGCTTAATAACGGTTTAGCCAGCTTTCTGCCCTGAAATTCCTTTTTTATACCTACCCAATGCACTCGCCCATAGTTATCGTTAAATAAACCGTCACTGAACCATGCAGTTGCAGTTCCTATAATTCCGTCAGTTTTACTTTCAAGAAATAGACATCGGTCATAAAGGTCGATTTTTCTGCCACCAAACTCTTTTTGAAACCTTAAAACAGCTTCGTCTGTATCTGTGAACTCTCCGGCTGATGTTTCAATGTCAGCCCAATATCGTTCATCAAAATTTTTAAAAGTTCTGATTTGATAACCTTTCGGCAGGTTATGCATTGGAAATTCCAAAAGGTTATCAATAGTCATTATTACAGATATTAATTTCATGCTGAATTCCATTCCCAATTTATATTAATATACTGTATTAAGAACTTTTTTTTAATTCTGATAATAAATTATAATCTATTATTTTTTAAGTTAATCAATTCCGCTATTTTGATAAGCGTTTATTTACAAAGAATAAAGTCATGTTTTTGTAATTACCATTATAGTCTGTCCGTCACCTATACCACTGCCAGGGTATACATTTATCTGTGTAACTACTCCATCAAAAGGAGCATAAATTTTACAGTGCTTTAAAACTTCTTTATCTTTTTTATATTGATGCAATGCTTCAAGGAAAACATATTTATCATGACAATAAATAGAAAATGGCACAGTAACTTTAACCAGCTTTTTGTCAGACTTAAATAAACCTTTTTGGTCTTCGTAATTAGCTGCATCTATCAATAACTGTTCCTTGTATTCAGTAGGATCAATTTCTTCAACCAGTTGTCCTTTTTTAACATGAGCACCTAATGGGACTTCATATGTCATTTGACCTTCAATTGATGATTCCATATTTGCAGTTATCGGCTGTGCTAATAACTGTGTTGTACTAATCATACCTGCAATAAAAACTAGAATTAAAGCCTTAAATTTCATATATTTCTCCTTTGTTTAAAATACTAGTTATTCCCGGCAGGAAGAAATAAAAACAGTTATTTGAATTTGTATAAAAAAATATACTGCATGATGCAATCTGTGTTAAATATCACTCAAATAATTAATTTTCACATAAAAATAATATTAAATTATTTTTAACTTAATGTTGTTGTAAAATTTTTTGTCACAGTTATATTCAACAACTTGTAATTAAATTAATTAGGCTTCCCTATTAAAATAAGAAGAAAGAAAGGCCTGGAAAGGAGGTTTAAAATATGAAAAAAAACAATTTTTTGGCAGATTCATACTATTCTCCTCTAAAACCTCCTGGGCAAATTATAGTTTCATTAGCAGCAATTGAAATAGTTTAGATTTGTAAGAGATATTCATTGATATCATTCAGATACATAAATAAGGTACCTATATATATCCCATCCAATGCTTACTATTTTCGTATAAAGCTACCCTGCATAACTAATTTATCATTAGGTGCAAAATTTATTTTAACTCAAAATTATTTACAAAAATGGTTTAATAATGAAATTATATATAGACAAAATTAACGAAATAAGAAAGTCAAAACATATTACTGTTAACTCAATAGCCGAATATATGGGCAGAACCCGAAATACAATAACTAACTGGCTCCATGAAAGGTCGATCCCCAGTCGAGCGGAAATTATAGCCTTGGCTCATATGCTGGAAACTTCTGTTTCAGAAATTTCTGACCTGAATGATAGATGCAAATCAGGTAAAAATGTTAATAATACTCAAAAAATTGTTTCTGCTGTCTTTTTACTGGAAAAGATAATAGAAGAATTTGGTGACGTACCTGCAGTGAGTGTTGGTCCCTTAAAAATATTAAATGACAATATTAAGAATATTCTAAATGAAAATCAGAGAAATAGAGAGCTAGCGGCAAAATATCTGACATTGATAGATGCTTTAGATTTAATAGTTTATGTAAAAAATAAAAATAGAGTAATACAGAGAATTAACAGCAGTTTTCTGAATTACTGCTCTCAAAATGATGACATCGTTGGAAATAAATTCATAGATCTTTTTGGCAGAGAAGAAATTGAAGAAATTGTTAATTTGGAAAACAAGGTATTTAATTCAGGAAATTACATAAAAGATCGCAAAATTAAAATTCCTGGAGCAAAAAACAAACTTGGTGTACTTTCAATATCCCCTGTTTTTAACTCAAAAAATGAAGTTTCTGAAATAGTGTCATGTATAAAAGACATTAGTTTTATACACTGCTATCCCAATAAAGCACAATTCATATAAATTTTTCAGTATACCTGATGATTTTTTCTAATTTATATGTGATAAAATTATTAAAAACATTACATGTTTAAGAACGGCAGTGTTATGATCAGGTATAATAAAAAACTTATCGTAATAATAATAATTCTGACAGGCTTAGGGTATCAGACATTTATTGATATATATCTTCCCGGCCTTCCGGTAATTTCAGATTATTTCAGAGTTAGTTCCTCTTACGTTCAGCTATCAATGACTTTATACCTCCTAGGAAGTGGTGTGTCATTCTTTTTTTATGGAATACTGTCAGATGTCTATGGGCGTAAAAAACTGCTGCTTTCCGGTGTATTGATATGTTCTGCCGGTACAATAATGAGTTTAGTTTCAACCGATATACACTGGTTTTTATTTGGCAGAATTCTACAGGGGGTTGGTCTTGGGGCAACCAGGCTGGCTTCACCTGTCCTTATTGATACATTAAAGGGAAAAACTCTGGTAACTGCATTTGTGATTTATAATATCAGCTATTCGGCAATTCCCATACTGGCACCCTATTTCGGGGGGTTAATTTTAAAATACTATGAGTGGCAGATTATATTTGTTGTTTTGCTGATATATATTTTGATTATAACGTTATTGATTGGATTTTTACTGCCAGAAACTTTGAAAAATAAAAGAGAACATCTCTCTTTGAAAACTCTTATTAATGACATCAGGAGTATATTATCAAATAAACAGTTCTTATGGATCACTATTGTGATGACATGCTCGTGGGGATTTATTATTGTATTCAATGTTTTGGGGCCATTTCTCTTTCAGAAAATTTTTCATTTAACAGCATATCAATACGGAACTGTAACTCTTATTATCGGATGTGTATATATGCTGGCAACTTTTATAAATAAAATACTTCTGCACTATATTGAACCTGTTCTTGTACTATATATAAGCGTATTTGCTGCAGCAATCTGCAGCTCTGTATTTATTATACTATCCATATTAGGTATTGATAATATGTTATTGAGTTTGGGTATTACTCTTTTATTAAGTTTTTCATGTGGATTACTTTATGTGAATGGAATGACTTTAACATTACCGCTTTTTCCATTTAACACAGGATTAGCAGCTGCAATACAGGGGAGTATTTGTGTTTTAATTTGGACAGGCATTACAGGATTGATTGCTATATTTATGTATAGTCAGCTGCTGCTCTCATTATTTTATTTTATATTATCAATTTTAAGTTTTATTATATTAGTTGTTTTGAGTTTTAAAATCAGGATTACTGTACCTAAGCATGCTAATTGATAATACATTAACACCTTTTATATGACTAATTCAATATGATTTACCATTGACATATTTAACAAAATTTTTAAATCTTTTAGAAAAATTCTTGGCTATCATATTATCAGTAAAGTTTAATGAAATATCTTTGACTTTTTCAATTTTTGGATTTCTATTTTTTCTTTTTATTTCAAAGCAGTTTTCACTTTTACCTGGAATAGTTACTTGATTTTTGCCGGCAATTATATCAGCACCGTTTATATTATCAATTATCCTTACCTTGATTCTGGCAGTATCAACTTCAGAATAGTGAATGGTATAATCTTCATTGTCAGAGAGAGTTCCCTCTTTTCTCATATTCTCATCAGTAATATTTCTGGATATCACTATGAAAGAACTTGTACACTTTGATACTCTATAATTATATGCTTCAAACTCTTCACCATTATCATCGGTTATTAATTCTCCAAAATTCTTTAAAGCATAATTAATTCCTTCAATTGATCTTTTATATATTTTCGCTGTATCATTAGAATCGGCGATACATGTAAAATACAATAATAATATTGATATTATTAGAGTCGGTTTAATCATAGTAACTCCTCTATTGATCTATATTATTCTGTTTATGAGCTTTAAATTCATTATATCCTTCTCTTGCTATGAAGGCAGGCGGTGATCTTCTTAACATTCTGCCGTTACACGATGAAATAAACAAGAATATCATAATCAATAATAATATTGAAGGTAAATTTACTTTTTTTACAACCTCAGAGTTAAATGTCATACAAATTTATCCTATTCTATATACAGAATAATTATATCTATTATTATTATACAGCAAAGTGGCAAAAAACTAATAAATCCAAAACAACTACAAGTAATGCTACTAAAGTATCGTGCAGGGATGAAGAAAAAGTTATTAAATGACTAATCAATTGACAAATTATACTCAAAATTATATAATGTTTAATCATTAATATCATTATCAATTTTTATATTGTGATTTTAAATGAAAGAGAAAAACTTGCCAAATCAGCAATCTAACAGTGAAGTAAGAAAAATCGACAGAGCATGGGTGTTTACTTTTTTTTCATTTTTATTAGGCTCGAGGCTCGCTGCTGTAAATATTTAATAGGAGTTTATTATGAAGAATAATTATTATAGAACAAGAAAACCGATGACTAGATGGTGGTGGTTTTCGTGCCCGATAGAAGAAAAAGAGATTGAGCGTCAACTTAAATGGATGAAAGACAACAATTTTGGCGGAGCTGAAATTTCTTTTATTTACCCTGTACCTGAAAAAAAGTCAGGAGTAAAATGGCTGTCTGAAGATTGGAGCAAATTAATTCTCTATACCAAAAAAAAGGCAAATGAATTTGATTTACATCTGGATTTTACTTTGGGAACAGTATGGCCTTTTGGAGGCTCTATTGTTTCAGAGAAAGATGCATCAAAAACTTTTTCAGGATTATCTGAACAACGTTTGGACAGGGCCTGGGATATCAGAGAGAATGGTCCGGGATATATATTGAATCATATGGATAAAGAAGCTCTCAAAAGATATTTTGACAAAATATCTTCTGCATTGAAACCAGCATTAAAAGAAGGATATACTTCAGGGATTTTCAGCGATTCATGGGAAGTTCTTACCGACAATTTATGGACAGATGGATTTGATGAAAAATTTAAAAAAATATTTGCCTATGATTTAGAAGAATATAAAACAGATATTGATAAAAACATAGATGTGAGATATGACTATCGCAAACTTTTATCTAAATTTATTTTAAATGAATTTTTTATTCCATATACTGAATACTGTAATGATATAGGATCATTTTCTAGAGTGCAGTGCCATGGTGCACCTACAGATCTTCTTGCTGCTTATGTATCAGCAAATGTTCCGGAAACAGAATCTATCCTTTTTGATCCGCATTTTTCATCTTTCGCTGCATCTGCAGCTGTAATAAGCAATTCTGATATTGTATCTTCAGAAACTTTTACCTGTACATATGGATGGCTGCCACATCCGGCTAAAGCACCATATATTAAGGAAGAACAGATTGCAGATCTAAAATTGTTGGCCGATGCAATGTTTGCAAACGGAACTAATCTAATATTCTGGCATGGTATGCCTTTTAATCCTGAAGGAGAACATAACGAATTTTATGCCACAGTACATGTTGGACCTGATAGTGGTTTTGCAGATGAACTTCCTGACTTCAATAAATATATGTCTGATATTTCTGAAATAATGTCTCATGGTGCAACATATACAAATATTGCTGTATACTTGCCATTGGAAGACAATTGGATGAAAAATCGTTTACCTAAAAAAATTGAACGGCCTAGTGCATTTTATTATTGGGAATTACAATATCAGCGTTTTCCTGAAGAGCTTCAGGGGTATCATCCTCTCTGGATAAGCATGGAGTTACTTACTGAGTGTGATGTTGTATCCGGAAAACTTATTTGTAAAAATGTTGAATACAATGAGCTCTATATTGATGTAGAATGGCTTGATGAAAGTTCTCTTAAGGAAATCCTGAGACTGGCAGAAAAAGGGCTAAAGATTTGTTTAAAAAAAGTCCCTAAACAACCTGGGAAAATAAAAACTGATAAATATAAGAAATTGTTAAATGAACTTTATAAATATACAAAAGTACATGGTATGATTTATTCAAAACCTGTTATCACAGGTAACGACATACCTGAATTCTGGATACGTCATACAAATAATGATGCTTTTATTTTCTTTGCTAACCCTAAAACAAAGGAATTGAAATATCCTATATCTTACGGACAATCTTATTGCAGGGATGTAGTTAAAAAAGATATAAAAATATATTTTTTTAATAAAATATATTCATATGATCTTATTTTTGAACCATATAAATCGGTTTGCCTGAAAGTAAGTAGATTCGGAGAAGTTGTAGAAATAAATAATAATTTTCTTCCCAAAATACCTAGAATTAATTAATGTAGATTTTTAAGCAAAAACCTGAAGAACATGGGATAAGGTATTATGATGGAAACGTTATTTTCTCATTCGGTGGAGCTACTGCATGCAAAAGTGAGTACAATGCCACACTGGCCCAACGGGCAAATTCAGCCGGTTATTCTGCTCAAAAGCTGGCAGAGTTATATGAAAATATCGTAAAGGCTTATAATCAAGAAGGTGTATATCCCATGTGGTTTGACTTTGATGTAGAGGGATATGCAGTAAATGATACAGATGCAAATACACTAAGAAACGAAGCTTTGGCAATACTTCAGAAAGATTATCCTGATCTTAAAGCTGTGGTACAGTCAGGTAATATTCCGGCAATAGATATACTGGAGAATGCTATTAAAAATAATGTAAAAATTTATACAGTCAATTTAATGGCTATGGACTATGGTGTAAAAGGTGATATTGGAAGTTTAATACAGTCCTCTGTTTCCAGTGCCATTGCAAATATAGCTGCATTAAAATGGACACCAACATCACTTAAGCCTGAAGTAGGTATTACGCCGATGATTATCCAGGACGATACAGGAGGATTGTTTAATACTTCAGATGCCGATTCTCTTCTGGATTTTGCAGATGGCAATAAGAATATTAATTTCCTGAGTTTCTGGTATATGGGAAAAGATATCAGTGACAACTGGGCATTTACAAATATTTTCAAAACATACACACCATAAAAAAATAGCAGAGGCCGAGTATATATCTTTCTGACCGGCTTCTGCTATGTAAATATTCAATCCTTCGATAAATTCTGTACCATATGATTACAGGAAATAATAATAGATATAGCTATTTATTGAAATTATAAGTTGAGTCAGTATAATTAACTCAGTATGAAAGCCAAAACAGATAATTTATTTTTCTTATTCGGAAGTATATTAGTCATAATTTGTTTTCTCTTTTTAACTTTTGCGCATATTATTTTCTTTGATGAGCTAAGTTATTCAAATTATAATTATTTACCTGTTTCTTGTGAATCAAGAGTAGTTTTCTTAATCATAGATTATGTTTTATTTTTTTACTTTGTACATTTAATTTATTTTTCAATTAAGAAAATTATTTTCAATGCCAGGAGAGAAAGAAAGAGTCATTTTTTTTATGTTTCAATCTTAATTTCCTTATTATTTTTAACATTCTATAACCCCATATCCATATTTTACTTATTTAACTCAAATATATATAACTACGTTGTGATGTGGGATTTGACCCATTTTATTGGGGTTATTTTTATTGTTGTTTATCTTTTAAAAATATATGAAAAAGCATAAGTTTTACACTTTTTAAAATACGATTATTCTCTGTATCATCTACAATAAGAATATGATCTTTTTATTACTCAAAATATTATTAACTTGAAGAATTGGAAATGTTGTTGAACATTTGAAATTTTATATATAAAATAATTACTATAGAATAGAAATTCTAAGTAAGAATTAATGACTTTATGAATACAGATAATAAAAAAAAACTTAACTGTTGGGAATTTAAAAAGTGTGGAAGAGAACCTGGCGGTAATAAAGAACAGGAATACGGTGTCTGTCCTTCGGCTTTAGAAATAAGGACAAATGGTATTCATGGAGGTATAAATGGCGGACGTTGTTGTTGGGCTGTAACAGGAACTTTTTGTGGAGGCAAATCTCAGGGAAGTTTTGCTGATAAACATGAAAACTGTAATAAATGTGATTTTTTTAAATCTGTTATAACTGATGAAGTCAAAGATAACTCACTTGTTTTAGTTCTTGATATTTTAAAAAAAATGAAAGATAATAACTAGATAGTTAATGCTTTATAGTATATTTCATGTCAGTTTTGGCCTTAACTAATCCGATTTAAGTTTTCGAAACACTTTGTTTTTGCTATAATCAAGTTTAGCTTCTTCCCATGTTTTACCAATATATTCCTCTTTATATGAATTATGTTTAAACCAAATACCTCTATTTCTATATAAGTCTTTTTCTCCATAAAAGTCACCGCCTTTATGGTAAAAATATCCAGCTTCAATTAATGATTCCTTGTTCATTTAGTTACCTCATGCTTGTTATCAATCATTATAATGTAATATATCCTGCACATTTTAATACTGTTATTTATATAAGGTTCTTTAGTTTTATTGCACTGGTGTTATTAATAATAAAATAATTGCGTTGGGCAAGATAATTAATGTCAATTATCTTGTCGCAAGTTGAGGGATTGTCTAATTATTCAAAATTATGAAAGAATAATATCAATTAAGTATTATAATTACATAACTATCTAAGAGGGGCTTAGAATATGAACACTAATAAAAATCACTTGAGAAAAAAAGCTGAAGAACTAATATTGAAAGATCAAGAAACTTCCAAAGATATACCTTCTAAAAATATAAAAGCCCTATTAGATGAACTCCAGGCGCGCCAGATTGAACTGGATATTCAGAACGATGAATTTTGTAAGGCTCAATTATGTTTGATCGATATGTGTAGCAAATATTCTCTATTTATATGATTTTGAACCAGTAGATTATATTTTTTTAAGCGAATAAGAATAATATTATAGATATTCATTTAAACAATAAATACTGATAAATTTTTAGGTGAGTTATTATGCATAGTGATAATATTACAAAACTTGAAGCATTAGAATCAATATTGACTGATAGTTTAACTTTTAATGAATTGGGCATTAAACATATCTCAGAATATGGAGATTTGACAGTATTGAACACAGAAAGATTGATCTTGGATGCTGTTGGATATGATACTTTACTAGAGATTATGTCAAACTATCTTTCTCTTATAAACACTTCAGCAGCAGTCTATGAAAAGAACGGTGACTATGCTTTTGGAATTTTTTCATCAAACTGGTGCAAGTACATGGACTCTGCATCAAGAAAGCTATGTAATACTGATAATAACAAACAGGCTTTGAATTCTGGTAAATGGCATTGCCATGAATCTTGTTGGACAGACTGCTCAAAAGTGTCTATAGAAACAAAAAAACCTGTAGATATAGTATGTAATGGCGGCATAAGAATTTACTCTATTCCTATTTTTCTAAGGGATGAAGTTATAGGTGCAATTAATATGGGCTATGGCATACCTTCAAAAGATATACAAAAATTGAAGCAGATTTCAAATAAATATAAAATTAATTTAGACATATTAATAAATATATCAGAAAAATATAATGAAATACCTGAAGAGATTATAAAGTTAGCAAAAAAACAAATTAATTATTCAGCAAAAATGATATCTTCAATTGTAGAAGCCCATATCTTAAAAACTGAAATTCAAAATAGTGCTAAATTTCCAGCAGAAAATCCTAACCCTGTTCTTCGTGTAAGTAAAGACGGAAAAATACTTTATGCAAACGAACCAGCCCAAAAAATAATATTCAAAGATAATAAAAATTCCTCAAAGACAATACCTGCTACATGGGATATAACATTCGATGAAATTATTAAAACAGGTGCCATCTTAAGAAATTTTGAGGTTAAGTATGATGATAAGGTTTATTGTTTTACTTTTGTTCCGCTACCAAACGTAGAATATGTTAATATATATGGATTTGATATTACTAGGCGTAAACAAGTGGAAAATAGTGCCATAGAGAGGATGAAAGAGCTACAGACTTTATATGGATTGTCCAATATTGTCGAGCGTGAAGGAATTACTATGGATGAGATTTATCAGGCAGTAGTGAAAATCCTTCCTTCAGGCTGGCAATATCCAGAAATTGCTTCCGCTAGGATAACTATCAATAATAAAGAATTTTGGAGTGAGAATTATATCAACAGCGACTGGAAACAAACCTCAAACATCAAAATAAATGGAACCAAGGCTGGTAATATTGAACTTAATTACATGGAAAATAGACCATTCTTGGAGGAAGAAAAGTTACTCTTAAATGCCTTAGCTGAGCGATTGGGCCGTATTAATGAGCGAAAACTATCTGAAGAAATTATTCATGTCAATGAAAAAAAATTACGCACAATTACTGAGACAGCTAAAGATGCTATAATAATGATTAATGATCTTGGAAATGTGACATTTTGGAACTCTGCAGCCAAATCAATATTCGGATACAATGCAAACGAAATCATTGGTAAAAATCTCCATCTTGTTCTAGCCCCAAAACAACTTTTTAAAATTTATCATGAAAAGTTCAGTAAGTTTAAAAAAGGTGGACAAGGTGCAGCTATTGGCAAAACACTTGAGCTTCCAGCAATTAAAAAAGATGGTTCAAAAATTACAATAGCTCTTAGCTTAAATGCTGTAAATATAAAAAACAAATGGAGCGCTGTTGGAATTGCCAGAGATATTACTGAAAGTAAAATAATTTCAACTGCTCTTGCTAAAGCTAAAACTTATTATCAAGGTATTATTTCAAATATGAACGATGGACTTTGGGTAATCGATACTAAAGGTAAAACTATTGATATAAATCAAGCTATGGTTGCAATGCTGGATTATGAAAGCAGAGAAGAACTTTTATCAAAAAGACCTGCAGATATTACATCTAAAAAAGATAAAGAGAAAACTTACGAAACAATGAAAGCATCTCTTGAGGGACAAAATATAGCTAATGAAATAATTATTATTTCTAAAACTGGAAGAGAAATACCTGTTTCTGTAAACTGTTCTCCATTGAAAGAGATGAATGGGAATATAATCGGTGGTATTGCTGTAATAAGAGATATTACTGAATACAAAAAAATATCAAATACTCTTGAGAAAAAAAATAAAGAATTAGATCTGTTTATTAATAATGTTCCAGAGGTTATTTATGCAGCTAAAGCTGATGAAACAGGTTCAGTGTTATTTATCTCAAAGAAGTGGAAAAAATGGACTGGGTATAGTCCTGAAGAGTGTTATAAGGAACCTGATATATGGCTAAGGTCATTACATAACGAAGATAAGGCTAGAGTATTATCAGCTTTCCAAGAGGCAATTGCTTTAAAGAAGAATAATATTTCTGAATATCGTCTTGTTAATAAAGATACAGGTGAAATAAGATGGGTTCTTGACCATTCTAAACCTGTAATAAATATTGATGGTTCGCTTGAGAGATATGAAGGCGTAGTAAGTGACATAACAGAATATAAAGAACTTAAAAGACAGATTTTTCATGCACAAAAAATGGAGGCACTATCTACTCTAACCAGAGGACTGGGGCATGAGTTCAATAATTCAATTGGAGTCATAGCTGGTTACACTGAATTACTTCAAGAAGAAGAAAATTTGACTTCTGAAGAAAAATCATATTTAGAACAAATACGTAACCAAGTCACAAGATCTGCTGAGTTAGTCAAAAATATTTCTATTTTTGGTAGAGAAGATAAATTTAATTTTAAACCTATATCACTTGACGCCATAATTAAAGAAGCACTATCTATAATAAGAGTTATTATTCCAAGCACTGTTGAATTCATAACTGATATTAGTTGTAACCATTGTATTGTTTCATGCAACGCAAACCAGATTCAGCAAGTGATTATTAATATATGTAATAATTCCTCTTCTGCAATGGATGGAAAACCTGGAACTATTACAATCAAACTGAATAATATCAAAAATATTGACAAAGATAAAAATAAATTACTAGAAACTCAAGGCCCTGTTCTATGTTTAAGTATATCTGATACGGGTTGTGGAATATCAGTTGATAATTTGAATAGAATATTTACGCCATTTTTTACAACTAAAAAAATTGGAAAAGGAACTGGACTTGGTTTATCAGTAGTTCATGGAATTATTAAAAATCATGGAGGAAAAATAAAAGTTGACAGTGAAATTGGAATCGGGACTACTTTTAATATTTATTTACCAGCAATACAAGATACAAAAATACAATCACCTTCAAAAAAAACTGAACAAGTTATGATAAATGGAAAATGGAATATTTTAATCGTTGAAGATGAAACAGCATTAGCTAATTTATTTGATTTATATTTAAATAAACTTGGTTATAACATAACACGTGCTAAAAATGGTATAGATGCTTTAAAAATACTAAAAGCTCAACCAAAAAAAATAGATTTAATATTTACAGATCATATTATGCCTAAAATGACTGGATTATTATTGAGTAAAAAAATATTAAACCTAGGTCTAAATATCCCAGTTATTCTTACGACAGGATATACAGATTTGCTAAATAAGGTTGAAATAAATGAATATGGTATTAGTGCTGTTTTATATAAACCTGTTGGAATATTAAGTCTTACAAAGATAATCAATAAAATATTGGAAGATAAAAAAGATGGTAAAGATTCTAATAGTTGATGATAATGATGATTACAGAAAAATGCTGAGAAGTGGACTTAAAAAAGCTAACTTTGATGTAATTGAAGCAAGTGACAGTATATCAGGGGAAATAAAATTTTATGAAGAATTTCCTGATTTAGTTATTATGGATATTTTTCTCCCTGGAAGAGATGGTATTCAGGCTATTCACAGCCTTAAAGAAGAATATGAAAATGTAAAAGTAATAGCAATTTCAGGTGCTGCTTCAACTGGCATGACTAATTTTCTTTTAGATAGAGCATTAGAAACTGGAGCAGATATAACTCTGAAAAAGCCATTTAAAATAGAAGAATTGCTAACGAATATAAATAATCTACTAAATAATAGTTAGAAGTTGTCATTTAGCAAATTATCACTTGCAACAAAAGCAATATGCGTTCTTTTGTAATTTTTTGGAATGATACATAGCAGCATCGGCTTTACATATTAAGTCATTAATCTCAACTGAATCATCTGGAAATATTGCTATACCGATACTAACACCTAAATTAATACAATTTCCTTCATAAATAGTATACTCATCAAATATTTTATTAATTTTTGCTGCTACAGGAATAATGTCATTTACTGTTTTTATATCGTTAAGGCAGATTAGAAACTCATCTCCTGCAAATCTTCCAATTATATCATATTGGCGCAATTGACTTTTTATTTTTGACACAGAGGCTTTCAATACTTCATCCCCAACCATGTGACCATATTTATCATTAACAGATTTAAAACCGTCAAAATCAAGAAAAAGTAGAGCGAATTTTTGCTTGAACCGCATCCATTTGCTGATACTTTTGTTAAGCATATCGATAAAGGGATTTTTATTGACTGCTCCTGTCAAACTATCCGTATATAACAAATCCTCTAGCTGTTGATTATTAATTTCTAATTCATTCTCATAGGTTTTTAATTTGCCTAGTAATAGCTGTTTTTCCAAAAAGTTTTTTACTTTTGCTCGTATGACAGTCGCAGAAACAGGAATAGTAAGGTAGTCATCAGCTCCAATACTCAACCCTTTAGCAAGGCTGTCATCATCACAAAATTTACCTGTCAAAAAACATATTGGAACTTCATTACTGTCTTTATGTTCTCTTATTGACTTGACTGCATCGAAACCGTTTATATCAGGTAGATTTATATCCATTAGAATAAGGTCAAAATCATTATTCAAAGCGAGTTTTATACCATTTTCTCCAGTGGTCGAAGTTATAATATCAATATCAAAATCTTTTAAAAATTCTATTGTCAGGTTTAATACTGATTCATTGTCATCAACAAGCAAAATTTTTTGTTTAGGGCTTTTCATGGTAAACTTTTATCGTTAATAAATTCCAATATAACAAGTTAAAAACAAAACATAATGAGCATTTCATCTCTAAATCATTTCAGTTTTTCTTTTGGCTAAACAAGCTAAATGTTTTCCAAATACTTCAACACATTCATCACCATTAAACCTATCTATATATTTAATTTTTTTTGCAAATGATAAATGTCTTACTTTTTGTAAAGGACAATCTATAGGATTATCACTCGAAAACGGGCATTCTTGTAATAGGCTTATTAATAATTTTCTAATAGTAAGCTCAATATCATTATTTAAAGCTAGCTTTATACCATTTGTACCAGTTTCCGAAGTCATAATATCAATATTGCAATTCTTTAAAAATTCTATTACCAGATTCAATACTGGTTCATTGTCATCAACAAACAATTTTTTTTGTTTAGTGCTTTTCACGGTAAACTTTCATAAGTTTTATCGTTAATAAATTCCAATATAACAAGTCTAAAATGAAACATAATGAGTATTTCATCTCTAAATCATTTCAGCTTTTCTTTTGGCTAAACAATCTAAATGTTTTCCAAATACTTCAACACATTCATCACTGTTTAGGCTGTCTATATATTTAATTTTTTCGATAAATGATAAATGTCTTACTTTTCGTAAAGGGCAATCTTTGGGGTTATTATTTGAAAATGGGCATTCTCGCAATAGGCCTATTAATAATTTTCTAATAGTTTTGGCAGTCAATTTTTTCATCATTAAGCTTGAACTATATAATATTAAAACAATTAACTTCAATTTGTATCAGAATATTATAATATATCGAAATGAAGTTAGCAAATATTTTATTTAAAATGCAATCTTAATAATTAATTTTCAATTATCCAGGATTTTACATAAAATAAGAATTACTCAAATCGGCACATATTATTAGCTGCCGCGTTACCTAATTAATCTTAGGAGGTACAATGAATGGCGAATTAAAAGATATGATTTATCTCCAAAAAGTCATAATGAATATTTAGGTATATACAAAAAATTTCTAAAATGGTTAATAGAGAATGGATATATAAAATATAACCCACTTCAAGAAATTAAAAGATTGTCAAAAAAAGGTGGAAAAGTTAAATATAGAAGAGCTTTAAAAAGTAATGAAATTAATAGATTACTTTCAACATCAGAAGAAAGAATGCCTTTATATTTGACTGCTTTGAGTACTGGACTACGGCGTGGAGAGTTAATGGAATTAAGATGGGGAGATATTATTCTTAGAGGTGATGATAGTTTTATAAAAGCAAGAGAAACTATAACTAAAAATAAAAAGTCAGCATCATTGCCATTAAGAAAAGAAGTAACAGAGGTTCTAAAGTCTATAAGACCTATTGATTATAAAGAAGGCAGTTATGTATTTAAGGGATCGTTACATAAATCTAGAGAATTTCATAAAGATCTATTAAAAGCAAATATAAAGTTAATTAATGATCTTGGTCAAATAATTGACTTTCATTCATTACGGTACACTTTCTGTACAAATTTAGCTATATCTGGGGTTAATATCCGTTATGCTATGAAATTAATGAGGCATAGTGATATAAATCTGACTACTAAAATATATACGGATGCAGGAATACTTGATGTAAGACCTTCAATAAATAGGCTTCCAAATCTACTGGACTCCCGAAAAGACTCCCGAAAGTTATTCGCTGAGGGGCATTCTAAGAACTTGGATGTCACAGAAGAAAATACTAGAAATTCTAAAAAAAAATTAGAGGATGAGGCTAAAAGTCATGAAAAGTCACAGGAGGACATAAAATGTCATAGACAAAAAAATGGCTCCGGCAGTTGGATTCGAACCAACGACCAAGTGGTTAACAGCCACCTACTCTACCGCTGAGCTATGCCGGAACACAATTCACTTTTTGAGTGAGTTTTTAATTAACACCCAAAAAGTGAATATTCAAATACAAAAAATTAAAATTTCCAAAAATTTTATAATGCCGGTTTTAATATGCCTCCAGTATCAGCACTGGTTGCTAACGAAGCATATTTTGCAAGCCACCCTTTAGTATATCGTGGTTTTGGTGCTTGCCAAGATTTTCTTCTTTCAGTCAATTCTTCTTCAGAAACGTTAAGTTTAATTATTCTTTTTGGAATATCAATGGATATAATATCACCATCCTTAACTAAACCTATAACTCCACCTTCTGCAGCTTCAGGGCTGATATGACCTATACAGGCTCCATGTGTTCCGCCACTAAACCTTCCGTCCGTGATAAGAGCAACGCTTTCACCAAGTCCTCTACCCATAATATAGCTTGTAGGTGCAAGCATTTCCTGCATGCCTGGACCACCTTTAGGACCTTCATATCTGATAACCACAACGTTGCCTTCTTTTACTTTACCTTCAAGGATGCCTTCACATGCTTCTTCCTGACTTTCAAAAATAACAGCTGGACCTTCATGTGTCATCATACTTGGTGCGACTCCAGCACTTTTTACAACTGACCCATTTTCAGCAAGGTTGCCAAAGAGAATTGCAAGTCCTCCTTCATCACTGTAAGGAGATTCAATTGTTTTTATAACATCGCCATCTGGAGATTTGGCATTTTTTATTTGTTCTCCTACGGTTTTACCAGATACTGTTAAAGCTTCGGTATCTATGAGCCCAGGAATTTTTGCTATTTCCTTCGTTATTGCGAAAATACCTCCTGCTCTATCTACATCTTCAATATGAAAATGGCTGGAAGGTGAAACTTTGCATATATTAGGAGTTTTTTTACTTATTTTATCCATATTACTTAGGTTGAATTCAGAACCTCTTTCGTTTGCAATAGCCAATGTATGAAGTACAGTGTTTGTGCTTCCTCCCATTGCAACATCAACAGCTATTGCATTTGAAAAAGCTGCATCTGTTGCTATTTCATGAGGGAGAGGACCACCGTTTTTCGCCATTTCTACTGCTCTTTTCGCTGCAGTTTTCCACAAAATTATTCTCTCTTCAGTATCGGCCAATATGGTGCCGTTGCCAGGCAAGGCTAAACCAAGAATTTCAGAAAGGCAGTTCATGCTGTTTGCAGTAAACATACCCGAACATGATCCTTCTCCTGGACATGCGCACTGTTCCAATTCATTTAAACCGGTAATGTCTAATTTATTAATTTTATGTTTTGCAACACCTTCAAAAACTGATATTAAGTCACAAGTTTTACCGCTTGGTGTTTGCCCGGCACGCATAGGTCCGCCTGAAGCGAAAATAGTAGGTATATTAAGTCTCATAGCCGCCATCAGCATTCCCGGAACAATTTTGTCGCAGTTAGGTATACAGATCATTGCATCAAAAGGATGTGCATTGACCATAGATTCAACACTGTCAGCAATGAGTTCTCTGCTTGGTAAAGAGTATTTCATTCCTTCATGTCCCATTGCTATACCGTCACAAATAGCTATTGTATTAAATTCAAAAGGAACTCCTCCTGCTTTTTTGATTTCTTCGCTTATTAATTGACCTACCTTATTCAGTTTACAGTGTCCCGGAACTATATTTGTATAAGAATTGCAGATTGCTATGAAAGGTTTTTTAATATCATTTTCGTTTAGTCCTGTTGCATATAATAATGATCTGTGAGGGGCTCTCTCATTTCCTTTTTTCATAATGTCGCTACGCATAGTTATACCTCATTTAGTTGTAGTATTTACTAATAAGTCAATTATTAATTTGACCTAAATAATTTATGTTGTTATTTTATTACAGGATATATTTAAACTTTATTTTGAATAACTCAGGTTAAATATTAAATTTTAATTATTGGATAAATTACTTCTTTAGTATTTTTATGTCCAATCTATTATAGAATAATATTATTTTTTAAATTTATATATAAATGTAAGGAATTGTAAATGTTTGACACATTATCAGATAAACTTCAAGGTGTTTTTAAGAAGCTGAGAGGGCAGGCTATACTAACAGAAGCCAACATCACAGAAGTAATGCGGGAAATACGGTTAGCGCTGCTTGAAGCGGATGTGAACTATGAAATTGCCAAGGAATTTGTAGAATCAGTTAAAAAAGACTGTTTAGGGCATGAAGTTGTTAAAAGTGTGACTCCGGGCCAGCAGGTCATAAAAATTGTAAATGATAAACTTGTTGAATTGATGGGGACAGATGAAGTTGAATTTGATACATCAGGAAGTCCATCAGTTTTTATGCTTGTCGGGTTGCACGGCAGCGGGAAAACCACTACTGCAGGAAAGCTTGCCGCGCATTTTAAGAAAAAAGGAAAGAGAGTTATGCTTGTTGCAGGTGATATTTACAGGCCTGCAGCTATCGATCAATTAGAATTTCTCGGTAAAGAAATTGATGTACCTGTTTACTCTGACAGGCTTCAGCCTAGAGTTGATGTTATTGCAAGTGATGCTAAAGCAAAAGCTAAATTTGACGGAATTGATATTCTAATAATAGATACAGCAGGAAGATTTCAGATTGATACTGAAATGGTACAGGAATTAGTAACAGTTTCTCAGACAGTTCTTCCTTTAGAAACACTTTTAGTTGCTGATTCTGCATTAGGGCAGGAGGCTGTTGCTGTATCTGAAAGTTTTCATAAAGAACTGGGTTTGACAGGGATTCTTCTGACAAAGCTTGATGGTGATGCTAGAGGAGGCGCTGCTCTTTCGATTAGAAAAGTTACAGGATGTCCTGTTAAAATGGTTGGTGTTGGAGAAAAAATTGAAGATTTGGAAGTCTTTTATCCTGACAGAATGGCTTCAAGAATTTTGGGAATGGGTGATGTTGTATCACTTGTTGAAAAAGCCTCAGAAGAAATAGATGCTGAAGAGGCAGAAAAACTTGAGAAAAAACTTAAAGCTAATAAATTCGATTTAAATGATTTTCTTGATCAGTTGCGCCAGATGAAAAAGCTTGGGGGGATGGAGAAAATTTTAAAAATGCTTCCCGTAGGAAAAGCTCTATCCAAGGGAAATGTTGACACTAAACAATTCGTGTCTCTGGAAGCAATTATTTGTTCTATGACATTAAGAGAAAGAAATAATCCTGAAATTATAGATTATTCAAGAAGAAGGAGAGTTGCCAGAGGCGCAGGTGTGGCTTTGCAGCAGGTCAGCGGTTTGCTTAAACAATTTGCCATGATGAAAAAAGTTATGAAGAAGCCTTCTATCATGAATAATGCTATGGCTGGAATGGGTATGCCTGCTATGCCTTCAATGGGAGGGGGAATGCCTGCAGGAGGCCGAGGTCCCAGAGTTCAGAAAAAAAAGCAGAAACGTAAAAAGAATAAGAAAAAATAAATATAATAAAAATCTGAACTATAAAAAAAGGAAAGTTTTTCAACTTTCCTTTTTGGTATATTTAATTGATGATTTTTTACTCTGCCAAAGGACAGCCAATTGTTTCGAAAGTCTGCTTATTGATAAATTTTGTTAGGTTAGTGCCGTCATCATCTTTTGCTCTCAGTGCATAGCGCTCTTGAACTCCTTTTGATGTTTCTTTTCTGTAAACAACTTTATGACACTGGCTTTCACAAATATTTACGGATTCGCGTTTTTTTACATTATAAAATTTTACTTCAGCCATTTTAAAACCTTCCTAATTTTAGAGTTTGTTAATAAATGGTTTTCCGAGTTCAAAATTAATATTAACAGGAAATTATTTTAATTGCAAATATATTTAAACGATTTTCTTTCGTAAATAACTGTATTTATACAAATAAATGCATTTTTAGGCTTAAAATAGAGTTTTTCATCATCATCATAAGCAAATTTATTGGCTGCAAAATCATCAATTACTTTAGGGAAAACTACCCAATCTCCATTTTCTTTTAAAGTATTTTGATTATTCTCTGCAATTTTTTCCAGCAAATCTTTATAACCGCCTATTGGTCTTTTGAGTGGACGTTTTGCCGCAATTATTTTTAATTCATCTAGTGGAATATTATTTAAATCAATGTTTACTTTACCTGAGATGCCAAGTATTGGACCTGAATCCATGTTCCCGCCTTTTCCGGTATATGGCTGTGCGACAATAACACTAGATCTGAGGTACGAATAATTATTTAATATAGCCGCTTCTATCGGGACAGTATGAAGTCCTACAAGTAATCTCCGATTATTGTTTGTAATCGTTAAATCGCCTGGGTGTACATTTAGACAAGGGAAATCTGCCATTATATTGCAAAGAGGTATAAAACCGGCAAGGATGCCGAAATCAATATTGTAGGGAGAAAGCATAATTCTTAATTCATCAGTCCATTTTTTACGAATTTCTCTGCCTTTGTCAGTTAGGATTGAAACCCTTGTTTCACCATTGTTCTTATAAAATTGTCTGATATCATGTACAATAAATGGAATTTTATATTTGTCAGCTATTTCTTTTGCCCTACTTTTTAACGGGGCGTCAGTCACAATAACACACGGTTTCCAATTAGAATTTTTATTTTCTTCTTTCAGGTTTAATATATTTTCTGCATTTGTACCTGAACCGCTGATAAAAATTGCTGCATTTTCTATTTCCTTTTCAGGAAGAAATAAATTTAAATTTCCCATAAAATAAAAACCTTTAAAATAAAACTAAATAACTTTAACTTTTTATTTACTTGAGTTAGAATCAATATAAAAATAACATTGTAACGAGAAAAAAATATTTGTCTAATAATTATTATTGATTTTTGTTGCTGATGTGCAAGATTAATTGGAGTTAGGATTTAATTATTAACTATACTAAATCAAAAGAATAGGATAAAAGAATGAAGAGATACAGACCTTTAAATCTAAAAGTATTGTTATGTACACTCGCATTTGTGATGGTATCAAGTGTTTATGCCGGCAGTTTCTGGAAGAGCTGGATGAAACCATTCAGCGGACCTGACCAAAATATTACTACCTTGTTGGTGACAGGGAACTATTCACAGTCACGTATGTTGGCTGAACTTGTTCAGCGCTATAATAAACAGCCTATCCTTTTAACTCCAGCTACTGGTGCTAACGATGTTTATTTTATGCCTCCTGAAAGACGTTCAAAAGCACTGCAGATTCCTTCTAGTGAAATAACAAATTTTGTAAATTTTCTTGGAGTTAAACAGATCATTATAATTGGTAATTCACAATATGTTCCTGATAAATATGTAGAACTCATACCGTCAAACCAGGTTGTTTGGAGAGTTACAGGTGAAAATTGGGATAAGGTAGCAGCATCAACAGGCAAGTTCCTGAATTTAACAAATGTAGCAAGTGATTATAGAGATTTACAGGGTAAGTTAAAAAGTGAAACCAACTATGAAAGAGTAAATAGTGATGATTCTCCTGTATTTGAGAAAGAAAAATCACTTAATGATATAGAAATTATACCTGCAAAACCAGAAGCAAAACCTGTAAGCAGTAAACCGGAAATAATTGATGCTTCTCAGAAATAATTTCAGATAGGTTCTTATACAAATAGTTTTAATAAAAGCTAATTATTTTGTTATATGATTTTTTATCATATCTTTAAAAACACTTTAAAAGAGTGTTTGAGACAACCGATATATTTTATCTTATTAATAACAGCTCTATTTTTAATAGGGCTGTTTCCTTCGCTGTCCATATTTGCTTTTAATGAACAGTTGAAAATGGTAGTCGACAGTTCAATGGCAATTATTTTGTTTCTGGGGTTAATCAATGCAGTATTATTATCAAGTTACATTGTGTATAGGGATACTGTAAACGGTTCGCTCCTGCTTATATTTTCCAAGCCTGTCCCTCGTTCTTCTTATATTTTAGGAAAAATGACAGGAATACTCTTCGCCTTAACAATCTTTGTGCTTATATGCAGCTTTGCAACATTGATTTCTCTAAATGTGTCAGTAAATCAGGTTAATTTTAATTTTAAATATTTTTATATTTATTTTATTATCTTATTCGTTGGTTCAGGTTTAGGATGCCTTAGAAATTTTCTATCAAGGCATTCTTTTTCGTCCACCGCAGTAATTTCAATTCTTGTGCTACTTTGTATACAGTTCTTTTATATGCATTTTTTTAGTGTAATCGGTACTTTTAAAAGTTTTAGAAATTATGAACTTAATGTTATATTTGCTTTAATCTTAATCTTTTTTGCTATTTGGATTTTTGGAGCAATTGCAGTTCTGGGTGCGACTAGGCTTGATATACTTTCTAATTTAATTATATGCTTTGCTGTTTTCATGCTGGGGCTTGTTTCAGATTATTTTTTCCTCGGACCTGCTGGATCGAATTATTTATTCAAAATTATTTATGCAGTGGTACCAAACTGGCAGTTCTTCTGGATGGCGGATGCAATGGCAAATAATAGAATAATTCCTGTAGATTATATTGTATGGACTTTTTCATATACAGTAGTTTATATTTTTTTGTGCAGCTGTTTTTCCATTTTTTTATTTGCAAAAACAGAAGCAGCAGGCTCTTCTAATAAAAATAATAATTAATTTATCCGCTGTTATTACTATGTGCTTTTAATGAATTGGATTTTTCTGGATTATGCATAAACAACTTGATTTTCTGCCTTTAAAAAAAGTATCAATTAATAAAGTTAAATTTAACAAAAACGGCAGATTCAAAATTTTATTACCTGAAGTATTCGGATTTTGCGGGGGTGTAATTACTGCATTAAAAAAAATGGAGTCTGTTTTAAATGAATGCAGCAGAGGCCAAAAAATATTTCTTCTCGGTGAAATTATTCATAACTCAGCAATTAATGATTATTTGTTTGCACGGAAAGTTAATATTATTCATGAAGATAACTTGGAAGATGTGATAAATATTGCAGGGGAGAATGATATTATAGTCATACCTGCTTTTGGCATAGCACATGATCTAGAAGTGAAAATAAGAGAAAAGTATAGATTTATTATTGATACTGCATGTCGATATGTAAAATTAGTTTGGAATTTCATTGAAAGAGAATCAGAAAAAGGTTCGACTATAATTATTTACGGACAGCCTGGGCACCAGGAAGTTCAGGCAGGTATTTCAAGAGCATCAAAAACAAGTTGTGTTCTTGTAATTCCTAATCTGGCAGTATTAAAAAAATTCAGTAATATTATTTTAAATAAATTTAAGAATGATTCATTTGTAACCCACAGCATATTTGACGATATAAAAGAAATATCATTGTTTAATTCAGCCGCATTTAATATTAATAATTTAGCCTTGGCAAGCCAGACTACAATGCTTTATGATGAAGTGATTGCCGGTGAGAACATATTGTCAGATCTTTCTAAAAAAATAAATTCAAATTTTATCTCATGTAACACAATATGTAAAGCTACTTACAATAGGCAGAATGCTGCAAAAAATTTACTAAGTAAAAAGCCTGATGTTGTTTTTGTTATAGGTGGTTATGACAGCAGTAATACAAATCATCTGTTTGAACTGGCAAATCAAAAAACACGTACCTTTTACATTAAAGACTCTTCTTATATATCTGAATTACATGTAAAACATTATATCCCCAGGGAAGAAAAAGAAATTATTACTTTAACTGAAAATATTTTCTTGGGAGTAGATAGTGTTGCTGTTTTAGCAGGCGCATCATGTCCATTTTATATTGTAAAAAATGTAATGGATAAATTAGCCGATATTTAATTGCTTATTTTCTTCTCTATTTAAAGTAATTTCTTCCAGGCATTTGTCTTAAAATTTAACCTTCTGTTTTGAACACAAAAGAGATTTTATCATTAATAAAAGCAGTATATCCATACTAAATCTACTATAATGGTAATAAGTGAATTATATACCTGATGATAAAATAATGCTTTATAAACGGTGGAGGTTAAAAAGATGGGAAAACAACATGTAAGTTCATCGCGAATATGCTATCTGAATTTAGGTTTTTTAGGACAAAGTTATGCCTGGGGACTTTTTTATGTTTTTATGAGTCCTATTTTTGAATATCTTGGAGCAAAACCGAATCAGATTTCAGGTCTTTGGCTGGCAGGTCCGGTAATGGGAATCATAACACAGATTGTCGTTGGTAAATGGAGTGACTGGTGCTGGACAAGATTTGGAAGAAGAAGACCCTTCATATTGGTAGGAGCAGTTGTGGTTTTTGTCTGCTTTTTGTTT
The DNA here is from genome assembly GCA_036011305.1 of Victivallales bacterium. Taxonomy (GTDB): domain Bacteria; phylum Verrucomicrobiota; class Lentisphaeria; order Victivallales; family GWF2-38-69; genus DASCNA01. The sequence goes on along the minus strand of DASCNA010000182.1, from coordinate 12,077 downwards.
ATGATATATTCAAGTTCTCTTGTTTTTGTAATAATTTTATTTTGGATTATGATGACTGCTGCAAATTTAATGCAGGGACCATACAGGGCTTTGATAGCAGATGTATTGCCCAGCGAACAGATGTCTACGGGATTTATTGTTCAATATATGTTTGCTGGCATTGGAACGACGCTGGCATTTTTTTCTCCCTGGATACTTAGTCATTTAGGTGTAACTGATGTATCTCATATAGATCATATTCCATTAATTGCCAAATTGTCTTTTGAAATCGGAGCAGTCATTCTATTGGTTACAGTTTTTGTAAGTTGTGCATGTACAAAGGAACTTCCACCAGAAAATATGGAAGAGTTTAAGATAAATAAGAAAAGAGAGTTAAATCTAATATATGCAACTTCAGAAATATTCGGCGGGATATTTAAAATGCCCAAAATTATGTGGCAGATGTCATTAGCAATGTTTTTCTCGTGTTTAGGAACTTTTCTAATGTCTATATACTTTGCTCCGGCTGTCGCAGAAAATATTTATGGTGCAAGCGTAGGGTCAACACTTTATACTAAAGGAGTAGTTTGGGCAGGTTTCCTTTTCGCTATGTATTCAGTTTTTTCAGTAATATTTTCACTGTTCATGCCATGGATTACAAAGTATATTTCGCTTAAGATACTTTTTTCAATCACAATGTTAATTGGTGGAGTTGCCCTTATTTGTTTACTTTTTATAAAAAATCCAATTTTGCTGCTTGTTCCTATGATAGGGGTTGGAATAATGTATGCCGGAAATCAAAGTATACCTTTTGCAATAATAGGAGATTCATCTAAGGATGAAGATGTTGGTACAAGCATGGGGATTTTTAATATTTTCACAACTCTTCCTCAAATGTTTGTATCTATTTTCTTTGGATTCTTTATGATTCGTTACCTTGGTAATAATTCATTGTACGCAGTAGCTATTGGTGGTGTATTTCTGTTGATCTCAGCAGTATGTGCGTTATTTATACAATACAAAGGGTCGAAAAAAGGTATTAAATTCTCAGAAATGTAAGTTTAAGAAGTTAAAAGTGTTAAATAAATCTGCATGAATTGTGCAGATTTATTTTGAATATATATATGTCTAATACTGTTGTAGAATAAGTTCTATAGCCTATAAGCTTTAAAGTTACTATCAGGACTATTTCCTTTTTTTAAATGTATAATTTTTTTCTTTAAATCCATTATTATAGTACATACAGTTCCTGAATCATCAAGAATATTTCCTTTTACATATTTTCTGTGGATGGGATAATTTTTGTTTGAACTATCCAGTAAAAGATTCTTAATATTCTCAATCGATTGTAGCTGCTGATTATTAATTATTTCTGAAGCAGTATTATATCTTGTTAATGAACATTTATATGATTCAATATCAGGATTTATTTTTCTAACTAAATAATGATTTGTGTGTAGTAGAAAATCATTATCTGAAATTAATTCAAAATTTTCGTTACCTGCAAATTCTATATCAAGACATGAACTATCTTCGCAGCCCAGAAGGATATTACTTGCTTTGCCAAAACCTGATGTTTTTATGTTATTTTTTGCTTCAGAAAGAGAAGTGGAATCTAGAATTGATCTTAAAACAATATGAACAGGTACTCCATTTAATTGCTTATTCCTTCTAAGAATATTAAGGCAAACTCCTAAACCGGAATTATTCAGACCAATTTTACCTATGATTCCAGGCTCAGTCATCATTAATATTTTATGACCGTTATCATAGGTGATATTAAGAAGAACAATCAAATTTTCAAGCTGTTTGCCCCAATCCCAGTTCTGTCCCAAAATCGAAGTTTTCTTGTAAAATAAAGAAGTGCATTCATTTTCATCAAAAGCCAGAATTTCTGATCTTGCATTTAAGGCATAAATCCATAGAGGCTTAACATTTGAACCTTCTGATATAGCCTCAATTTCTTTAACATAATCTATGTTAAACTCTTTTATTTTGTTTTTGAAAAAAGTTGCTTTATCAGATAGATCCTGTTCAGTGCAGTTAAAATATTTTGCATAGAACTCTATAGTTTTATTAATCTTTTCTTTTAAAAGTTTTCCATATTGATAGCCAATTTCTTCATGACTACCTTTTAGAAATACTACAGGTATACTGTCCATTATTAAATTCTTTCAGCAAAATATGATAATATAAAAGAAATTATTTTTTGTATGTTTTTCCTAAAACTTTCATTGCTTTCTGTAAATCAGCCCATGCATATTTTTTCTGTCTGGAATCTCTTAAGAGAAAAGCCGGGTGAAAAGTGGGAAGTGTTTTTATGCCGTGAAATTCATGCCATTCTCCATGTATTTTTGTAATGCCAGTTTTGTTCAGCAAATGTTTTAAAGGAACTGCTCCAAGCAGGATTATAACTTTAGGTTTTATTATATCTATTTGTCTGAGTAAAAACGGGAGACAGGAATCAGCTTCATCGGGATGAGGATTTCTATTTTGAGGAGGTCTGCATTTTACTATATTGGCGATGAAGACGTCTGAACGGTCATAGCCCATTGCTTTTAACATTTTTGTTAGCAGTTGACCGGATTTGCCTACGAATGGACGTCCATGTTCATCTTCATCTTTGCCTGGACCTTCACCGATGAGCATCAGTTCAGCTTTTATTGATCCTTCGCCGAAAACAGTGTTTGTTCTTGACGTGGACAGATCGCATCTGTTACAATTATTAACCTGTAGATTAAGTTCTTCAAAAGACAGTGAAGAAAAATCTGAATTTTCTTCCATATCTGTTTTTTTGTTTTTATTGTGTATATCTGGTTTTGCTTTAGCTAGTGTTGAATCTTCAGTAGAATTTGCACTACATAGGCTGTTGTCAGAATAAAACTCTTGCAGCACATCAGCTGGTATGTAAGCAAAACTGCTGTTGGTTTCTTCTTCTTTTAAATAATCAATAATTTCATCTACTATATGCATTTTATTATAAGAAAAGTTTATTTTATTTGTCTTTTTTTCTATATTTTCTTTAAACCTCTTTATTACCTTCCTATTATCAGGTGATAAAGATTCAGATTTCTTAAAATAATATATCGCTTTATCTTAGTTTTCCATTACCATAAATGGCATTCCCAGATAATAGTGGTGTAAAAATTTATTATTAAGAAGATAATTCTGGTTATCCAATTCTTTGAAAATAGAGTAGTTAGCAGGGATTTTTTAAAAAAGCAATAATACAAATAATAATTACAATAATAAGTATTATTTCTATTTTTATTATGCTGGCATTTTTCCATTTTTTATCAAAATAAATTCAAGTAAATATAAATGCCATATTAATGATTTTATTAGTTAAGTATATTTGCAGCAATTAATGATCCTAATACATGTGAAGTTTTATTGAATCTTCCTAAGGCTGTCATTGAAAAAAAGGAGAAATAATATATGTTTATAGGTGCTATTCGCTGATTCACAAAAAATTATTTTAATTTTTAGAAAATAAAAACCACAAAGCAAGATGTAAAATTTTGCTATAATATAGACAGGTTCATATATGAAAAAAATAAAAGGGCCTATTGCTGTCATAGATGTAGGAGCTCACTTTGCCAGGTTGGAGATTGCTCAAGTCAATGCTGACGGGAGTTCCTATGAGACTCTTGAAAGTCTAACTCAGATTGCTCCTCTAGGAGTGGATGTCTTTACCAGAGGTAAAATAAGTTCAGCAAATACTTATCTGGTTGGAAAAATTCTTAAAGATTTTTCAACTGTTCTTAAGGAGTATAAAGTTAAAAAGTTAAAAGCAGTTGCAACTTCTGCTGTTAGAGAAGCAGCTAACAGCGAACTGTTCATAGATAGAGTTTATAGAATAAGCGGAATCAAACTTGAAGAGCTGGAAACTCCTTTAATGGCTAAAATTATGTTTATAGCTGTTAAAGATGTTATAGATAATTCTTTTGATTTTTTAAACAAAAATTCTATGATATGTGCAATAGGAACAGGAGCTACACAGGTTTCTTTCGTGCAAAACGGAGTATTGAGAAGCTCAGAAGCTGCAAGATTGGGATCTTTAAGGTTGGTTGAAGAACTTCAGCGTCCTTTAAATGCGACTCAATTAAAGCTGTCTATAAGGCCATTTGTTGAATCAGCTGCGAAAGGTATTATTGCACAGTCTACTTTGAATTTAAATTCAGGACTTGTTATGGGAACAGGATCATCTGTCAGAATTCTGCTTGATTTTCTTCCTGATGATGAGAAGGAAATGAATGATTCAAAGGTAAAGTGTCTATCAAAAGAGCAGTTTGACAAAATTTATGAAATAGTATCTGAATTGACTCCTGATGAAATTGCTTTTAAATACAATATTTCAGATACTTTAGCACAAAGTATTGAGCCTACATGTGCAATACTATATCATTTTTTAAATTCAGCTCAGGCAGATAAGCTTATTATACCGGCCATAAGTACCAGAGATGCAATAATTCATGATTATATAAGAGAGTTGTCTGATGAAGATGATCCTTTCTTGCCTTATCTTTATTCATGTGTAAAAACAATTGGAGAAAAGTTTCGTTATGATGCATGCCATGCAGAGAAAACAGTAGAAATGGCTTCATTTATTTTCAATAAAACAAAATTTTTACATTCCTTGGATGAAGATGCAGAGAAGTTGCTTAAAATAGCTGCTTATCTTCATGATATAGGTATTTATGTTAATACCAGAAGGCATCATAAACATAGTGGATATATTATACGAAACAGTCAGATTGCAGGTATAACAACCAAAGAGATAAATATTGTTGCATGTATAGCCAGATATCATCGAAGAGCTTTGCCTAAAAAAATTCATAGAGAATACGGAGAACTAAGTTCTAGTAATAAAGTTCTTGTTTCAAGTCTTGCTGCTATATTGAGAATTGCTGATGCATTGGATTTTATTGATAAATTAGGCATTAGAGATATTAAATTTGATCATAAGAAAAAGATAATGAATATTATTGTTGATAATATTCTTGATGTTATACTTGAGAATTGGGCTTTAAGAAATAAAGCTGATTTATTTAAAGAAGTGTTTGGATATAAAGTAAGGATTAGCGGTCTGTAATGAGTAAAAAAATAACTGATAAACATTTTATAAGCAGAGAAATTAGTTGGTTAAGTTTTAATTCTAGAGTACTGGATCAGGCATTTGACAAAAATAACCCACTGCTTGAACAACTAAAATTTATGGCCATTTTTAGCAATAATCTTGATGAGTTTTTTATGGTCAGGGTTGCAGGGCTCAGGCAACAGTATGAAGCTAATGATTTTTCTGAAGATCCTGCAGGTTTAACAACTGAAGAACAGCTGAATGGTATTCGTGCTAAGACAAAGCTTCTGGTTCGAAGACAATACGGTTATTTAAAAAATCATATGCTCCCTGAGCTGGGGAGAGCTAATATCCATCTTGTTAAAATAAATAAACTGGATAATATTGAAAGGGAAAGGTTAAAACTCTTTTTTGAAAAAGATATTCTGCCTGTACTGACTCCGGTCGGTTTTGATCCTACACATCCATTTCCTGTAATTAATAACTTGGTAATTGAAATTGCGGTTAGAGTCAGACGGCCTAATAAAAAAGAAGATTTTTATGGTTTTGTTGAAGTCCCTTCTTCGTTAACAAGATTTATCAGTGTTAATTATTCAAAACCGGGGAAGGCTTTTATTCTGCTGGAAGATCTGGTGCTGGAACATATAGATATGCTTTTTTCTGGATGTACTTTGGAAAGTGCTTTTCCTTTTAGAATCACAAAAGATATGGACTTTTCCATAGAGGACATTGAAGAAGATTCAAATTTAATGATAGATATGGAGAAAAAGCTTAGATCCAGCAGGAAACGTAAAGCTATAAGACTTGAACTGCCTGAATTTGCAAAAGGAGATATGTCAAAATGGCTAATTGAAAAATTGGCTGTCCCTGATGAATATATTTACGAAATAAATGGACCGCTTAACTTGGCTAACTTATTCGAATTAATTTCACTGAGTTCAACAGCAAAACTTATTGACAGTAAGATAGAGCCTTTAAAAATACCTATATTGGAAGATGCAGATTCTATTTTTGATGTAATTAGTCATCTGCGTGCCATTCCTCTATTTCATCCATATGAAAGTTTTAATTATGTTGTCAAGTTTTTGAGACAGGCAGCTGAAGATCCCAATGTGCTTGCGATAAAGCAGACGCTGTATAGAGTAAGCGGAGATTCTCCTATTGTTCATTCGCTACAGAAAGCCGCTGAAAATGGTAAGCAGGTTACTGTAATAGTTGAATTAAAAGCGAGGTTTGATGAAAAAAGAAATATTGCATGGGCTAAAAGACTTGAGATGTCAGGTGCTCATGTTATTTATGGTATGTCAGGTTTAAAAATTCACTGTAAAGCTCTATTAATAGTAAGAAGAGAAGAGGGAGGGATCAGAAGATATCTTCATCTTGCAACTGGCAATTATAATGATTCTACCGCAAGAATTTATACTGATACTGGAATGTTTTTGACCGATACTAATATTTGTGCTGACATATCTGCTCTGTTTAATGTTATGACAGGGTACTCAGAACCTCCTAACTGGAAAAATGTAGCAGTTGCTCCGTTTAATCTCAGAGAAAAATTTATAAAACTTATTGATAGAGAAGCAAGAAATTCTACAAAACATAAACCTGGAAGAATTGTTGCCAAGATGAATTCCCTTGTTGATAAACAGGTAATTCAACATTTGTATAAAGCTGCTTATGCAGGTGTTAAAATTGATTTAATTGTAAGAGGTATATGCTGTCTAAGGCCAGGAGTGGAGACAAGAAATATTAATGTAATAAGTATTGTTGACAGGTATTTAGAGCATTCCAGAATTTTTTATTTTGAAAACACCGGTAATCATGAATATTATATGTCAAGTGCTGATTGGATGCCTAGAAATCTTGATAAAAGAATTGAGCTACTGTTTCCTATTGAAGATAAGTTCAGCCAGTCACTTATTGCTCAAATTTTAAAGGCTCAATTAAATGATACTTTCAATGGAAGAAAGCTCGGCATCAAAGGCAATTATCCTAGATATAGAGTTAGAGATAAAGCTACAAGAAGCCAATTACTCACTTATGACATATTGAACGAGTATCGTCCTCTCCAGGGGAAAATACAAAAATTCACTATCTTTGAAAAAGAGAGATAGTAAATATTATTAATATGATTAAGTATAATAAGAAACTTATTGCCGTCATAGTAATTCTGACTGGTTTAGGATATCAGACATTTATTGATATATATCTGCCCGGACTTCCTGCAATTTCTGAATATTACCGTGTTGGCTCATCCTATGTTCAGTTGTCAATGACTCTATATTTATTAGGCAGTGGTATTGCCTTCTTTTTCTATGGGGTGTTGTCAGATATCTATGGTCGTAAAAAATTAATGCTGACTGGCGTATTGATATGTTCTTTAGGTACAGTTATGAGTTTAATCTCGACCAATATAAGCTGGTTCTTGCTGGGAAGAATTCTTCAGGGAGTTGGACTTGGTGCATCAATACTTGCTTCACCTGTTCTTATTGATACGTTAAAGGGGAAAACCCTGGTAACAGCTTTTGTGCTTTATAATATCAGCTACTCTGCAATTCCTGTATTGGCTCCTTATTTTGGAGGACTTATCTTAAAATACTATGATTGGCAGATTATTTTTGTTGTGTTATTAATATATATTTTGATAATAACTTTATTGATAGGATTTTTATTACCTGAGACTTTAAATAAAGAACAGCACTCTTCATCTTTTGAAACAATTATTAAGGATTGTATACATATATTATCAAATAAACAGTTTTTATGGATTACAATCGTAATGACATGCTCATGGGGATGTATTATTGTATTCAATGTTTTAGGTCCGTTTCTCTTTCAAAAAATCTTTTTTATAACAGCTTATCAATATGGAATTGTGACTCTTGCAATAGGCTGTGTATATATGTGTTCTACTTTTATGAATAAGATATTATTATACTACTTTGAACCTGCCTTCCTGATATTTGTCAGTGTACTTACTGCATTGATCTGCAGTGCTGTTTTCGTTTTTATTTCAATTCTGGGTTTTGATAATATGTTTATGAGTCTGATTATCACTCTGTTATTAAGTTTTTCATGTGGATTGCTTTTTGTTAATGGAATGACTTTGACATTACCTCTATTTCCATTTAATGCTGGACTGGCAGCGGCATTACAGGGATGCATCTGTGTTTTAATCTGGACTGGAATTACCGGGATAGTAGCCGTTTTTATGTATAGTCAGTTACTACTATCTCTGTTTTATTTTCTATTGTCAATTTCAAGTTTTATTATATTGGCTATATTAAGTTTTAAAATTAGAATTACCGTGCCTGATCATATTAATTAATTACGGATTACGGAATATGTGTCAGAAATTGAAAACCTGAAATTTTAGCGAGGTTACTGGAGTGAATAAAATAATTAAGAATTGTTCCATTGTAAATTCTGATAAAACTTTTTCAGCAGATATTTATATTGAGAATGGAATTATAAAACTGATTGAAAAGAACATCAATATTCCGGATATTGAAATTATAGATGCTGAAGGGAAATATGTAATACCAGGAGGAATTGATGTACATACACATTTAAACTTAGATGTGGGTATTGCAAGGGCTCAGGATGATTTTTATACTGGAACAGTTGCTGCTGCATGCGGTGGAACTACGACTATTGTAGATCATATGGGATTTGGACCGAAAGGATGTAATCTGAAGCATCAGGTAGATGTTTATCATGGGTATGCACAGGGTAAAGCAGTTATTGATTATAGTTTTCACGGTGTTTTCCAGCATCTGGATAAAAAAATACTAAATGAAATTAAATCAATAATAGATGATGAAGGTATTCCAAGTTTTAAAGCTTATTTTACTTACGGATATAAAATGGAGGACTGTGAAGTTCTTCAGATATTGAGAGAACTCAGAGAAAGAGGCGGTTTACTTACTGTCCATCCTGAAAATGATTCAGTAGTTAATTTTTTAAGAGATGAATATTTCAATAATGGAAATACAGCTCCGATTTACCATGAAAGAAGCAGACCGGTTCAATGTGAAGCAGATGTTATAAATAGGGCAATACTTTTAGCTGATATGGCAGGAGATGCTCCTTTATATATAGTTCATTTATCAAATGTACTAGGGTTGCAGTATATTAAAAAAGCACAGGAAAAAGGTCAGCGTGTCCTTGCAGAAACGTGTCCTCAGTATCTATTCCTTGATGATACTGTTTATGAAAAACCTGATTTGGAAGGCTTAAATTATATATGCAGTCCACCAGTTCGAAATAAATTAAATCAGAATCCTTTATGGGATGGACTTAAAGATGAATCAATTTCAACTTTTGCTACAGACCATTGCCCTTTCAGTTCTGATTTGCGAATTAAACTTGCATCAAAGGATTTTAGAAAATGTCCGGGAGGTTTGCCTGGAATAGAGCTCCGTTTATCTCTCCTATTTTCTGAAGGAGTTAAAAAAAATAGAATTAGTATTAATAAATTTGTTGATCTGTGCAGTACTAAGCCTGCTAAAATAATGGGTTTATATCCTAAAAAAGGTACAATTTCTGTAGGTTCAGATGCTGATATCGTTATTTTTGATCCTGATAAAGAATCAACTGTTACCCATAAAAATTTACATGAAAATGTAAACTATACCCCTTACGAAGGGATTAAACTTCAAGGTGCCCCGATACTTACCATGGTGAGAGGAGAAGTAATTGTTAAAAATAATATATTCATCGGGCGAAAAGGCTCAGGTGAATTTATAAAACGAAGTAAATTTAACTATCTTTAAAAGAAAGGTAAAATAATATGAAAAGAGAAATTATTTCAACAGAAAATGCTCCTGCAGCAATTGGACCTTATTCACAATGTGTGAAAATTGACAATTTAATTTATACTTCAGGACAGATACCTGTAGACCCAAAAACTGGTCAAATTCCTGAAAGCATTGAAGAGCAGGCTAAACAGTCATTAGAAAATGTAAAAGCTGTTATTGAAGCTGCTGGAGGTACAATGAGTTCAGCAGTAAAATTATTAATTTTTATAAAAGATATGAATGATTTTGCAAAAATAAATGAAGTTTATGCTTCCTTTTGGGAAGGTGATTTCCCTGCAAGAAGCTGTGTTGAAGTTGCCAGACTGCCAAAAGATGTTTTAATTGAAATTGAAGCTATTGCCTTAGCCCAATAAATTATCTAAATAATATTAATTGTTAATGATATAAACTATAATGCTTAATTTGTTAACAATTAATAACTGACCTTTAATAAGTATTACTGTTCCTGTTTGTATTGCTCTTTAATAAATTGCCATGCCTATTTATAATTAATAAAAAGTTTGCACATTTTATTTAATTTTTGAGGTATATATGAAGGGAAAAATTCGTTATTCTATTACCTGTTTTCTTATCTGCAGTACATTTGTCATCTTTAATGGATGCGGTTTATTTGAAAGTAAACCAGACAATAAGCCTAAAAAAACCGGAAAAGTTCTATCCGCTGTTTTTAATGATAAACTTACCCAGAAAGATTTCGAAGAAACTCTGAAAAAGCCAGAACCTTATCCCAGTAGGCAAGAGATAGAAAATGCAATAACAGAGAAGAACAGCAGTCTTTGTTATAAACTGCTATCTGAAAGATATTTTAAAGTAATTAAAGAGGATTTAAAGTTTACACCTGATGATAGACCACAGAGCTTCATGCATTGGGAAAGAAATAAAGACGGTATACCATTTTTAGTGCCAAGTCCAGGTATATATGCTACCTCATCATGGAAATGGGATTTAGTTTTTAGCGCAATGATTACTTCTGATATGGCTTCTAAAACGAATGATAAAGAAGAAAAAGAATCACTTTATGCATTGGCTAAAGGGTGTATGATCTCTGTCGTTCAGAATCAAATCCCAAAAGGATATGATAAAGGTATGATACCTCATATGAATTTTAATGATAAAAAAGATCAGAAATTCTGGGGCTTAAAATATCATTCCTCAATAACTCAGCCGCCAATTACTGTATTAGGTGTAAAATCTCTGCCAAATAAGAATGAGCATTTAGCATTTTACCCTGCCTTAACCGGTGAAATTGAGTGGTGGTTGAAACAAAGGATGGACGGTGGTTTACCATATGTGATACACCCATGGGAAACAGGTAGATATGCAGCTAGAGATACTGACAGTCAATTAATACAGTATTTTGATTTTAAGGCATTTAATAAGAAAAAAGTTGGTAAATATTATCCTATGAGTAGAGGGTTAATTGGAAGCGGGAGAGTAAAATTACTTCGTGAACTTAAGAAAATCAATAAGATGCCACCATCTAAAAAAGCAAAAAAACTTTTCGAACTCAGATCTCCTGACATGGCGGCATATTTAATTATGGCTTTAAGGCAGACAGCAGATTTTGCAGCTGAGCAGAATGATTATAAAACTGAAGTAAAATATAGAGATAGAGCAGACAGTATAGCAAAGGCAGTAAATGCGAAAATGTGGGATGAGAAAACAGGATTTTATTATTCTCTCGGAAGAAAACCAAGTAAAAAAATAATCAAAGATAGTGGTTTAGATCCTAAACTTTTTAAAGTTGATAATTCCGGTAAAATTATGACGATGGTCGGCAGTACGTTTGTAACTCTTGCTGCAGGTATTCCTGACGTAGAACAATCTGTAGAATTACTTGATAAGCTGGAAAATAAAAAATTATTTGATACTATGTGGCCGGTTCCAATGGTGGCTGCTAATGATCCAGGATATATTTCTGATGAATATTGGAGAGGTTCGACTTGGCTTAATATAAATTATTTCATTATACAGGGGTTAGTTAAATATGGTGACCGTTTTGTAAAGGAAGGGCATGTTAAGCTAGCAAATAGGTTTTATAATAAAGCTTTAGAATTGTCATGGAAATCGGTGTCAGAATCTTCAGTAGGATATTATGAGTTTTTTTCTTCCAACAAAAAAGGTAAACTCGGTTTAGGAGCTCATGATTTTGCTTGGTCAGGTTTAATATTAAATATTATAATAAATATAAATATAAT
>DASCNA010000181.1:0-56285 GCA_036011305.1 Victivallales bacterium | reverse complement strand
TATTAATTTATAGTATTATACAAGAAATTAATAATAAAGACGAAATGGAATAAAGAAAAAATAATTATTCCTTTATTTCTTACAATAAAGCATGATAAATTAGGTATAAGTAACTTCTTTTGAATGTGTTTGATATACTGAGTTTTTTTGTAATTTCGGTTGTTTGTGTGGTTTATCTCACATATTATGCTAATATATATAATATGTAGAAATAGATATGGGATGACCTTTATAATATGCTTATAGCATTAGAGATATAAAGTAAATGTTAAACATAAAGTGTCTAATTATTGACTTAAACTCTCTATGAATTTACAATGTGCTAGTATGTGTTTTATTGGTTAATAAATTTGATGTGAAAGTTACTAACTATTAATAGAAAAGGAGAATAAATTATGCTAGCTGCTCAAACTATTCCTCCAATTTCAAATACCGCTTTTTTTACTTGTGGAATCAGAGAGCAGGATGCACAATCAAAATTCCCCATATGTAATGATATCTATGCTAAAAATTTTATGACTAAGTTAGGACGATATGTTTATGAAAAATATCGGCCTAATTATTTTGCAAAAAGGACTAATTATGTTCGGCCAAAAATAATTGATGACCTTACTGTTGAGTGTTTAAAAGAAAACCCAGGTTTAAAAATTATATTAATTGGAGCAGGATTTGACAGTAGGGCATATAGACTTGCAGGCGGAGATTGGTTGGAAATCGATGAAACAGCGATTATCAGGCACAAAAATAAATGTTTGCCAATTGACAAATGCACAAACCCTCTAAAACGAGTAACAATAGATTATGCCAAAGATAATTTAACTGATATTTTAAATGAACATATTTCTTCAGAAGAGTGTTTATTTATAATTGAAGGTGTTTTTATGTATTTGGAAATTGAGGAAATAAAATCTCTTTTGAAAGCGATTAACTCTGTTAAAAGTAAACATATTTTAATTTGTGATCTAATGACATATACTTTTTCAAATACCTTTGCAAGGGGTACTAAAAGACGATTTGATGATGCTGGAGCAAATGTGAAATGCCAGTGCGATACTCCTGAGTCAATATTTATCGACCATAAATATTCATTATTGAAAGATATATCTATTATTGAAATAGCTGTACGATATGGAGCTATAAGAATTCCTAAGTTTCTTATGTTTAAAAAATTGAGGAAAGGTTTTAGGGTTATGTCTTTTAAGCAGGACTGTATCCATTAATAAGTTGACTTAAAATTATGTAAACATCATAGATGTACAATGCATTGAAACTTCAGTTTATATTTTTTCAACCTTGCTTACCTACAGATTCATTAACATATTTACATTTATTGTTAGTTAGCCAAAAGATTTTACTGTCCAGACTAATATAATTGAAAGGTCGTAGATCTAAAGTTTAAAAACTATAATATAGATTTTAAAAATGATGAATGGATTTTTATCAGTGAAAAATATGGTTACAGCTGTATAATTACTTGTTACATTATAAAGGCGGAGTAAATATTATGACAGTGGAACAAAAAATAAGGGAAATTGTTCTTAAACAGCATACTTTTTTTAATTCATCAACAACACAATTATATGGCTTTAGAATTAATGAATTACAAAAACTCAAAAATGGAATAATCAAGTACGAAAACCAATTAGATGCTGCTCTTAAAGTTGATTTGGGGAAGCACAAATTTGAATCTTATCTTACAGAAATAGGATTTGTTTTATATGATTTATCAAATACGATAAAACACTTAAAAAAATGGATAAAAATTAAAAGAGTAAAAACTCCGTTATTTATGCAGCCAGCATCCAGCAAAATATATTACACACCTTTAGGCGTGAACTTAATTATTTCTCCATACAATTATCCGGTCGGACTTACGTTTGCTCCATTAATTTCCTCCATCGCCGCAGGAAATACATCAATATTGAAAGTATCTGAACTTACACCTAATGTCGGTATAGTGATTAAATTGCTTATTGAAGAAACGTTTGATCCTGAATATATTGCATATATTTCTGGTGATGTTCAGGAAACTAACATTTTGTTAAAACAAAAATTTGATCATATTTTCTTTTCAGGCAGTCCTCGAATAGGATCAATTGTTATGGAGGCGGCTGCTAGGCATCTGACTCCTGTTACACTGGAATTAGGTGGCAAAAGCCCCTGTATAGTTCACTCTGATGCTAAAATAAATATTGCCGTTAACCGTATTGTTTACGGAAAATTTTTAAATGCAGGTCAAACTTGTGTTGCTCCTGATTATGTGATGGTACATCAAAGCATACAAGGGAAATTTCTTGAAAAAATTAAACAGCGTATCATTAACATATATGGCGAAGATCCTTCTCTGTCTCCTGATTTTGGACGAATAGTAAATGAACGGCATTATTGTCGCATTATGAGGCTTATCGACACTGATAAAGTTGTAGTTGGAGGACGATCATGCCAATCTGATAGATATATAGCTCCGACAGTTATGAAAAATGTGACATTGGAGGATAATGTTATGAATGAGGAAATATTCGGACCTGTTCTTCCAGTGATAGGATATAATAGCTTTGATGAAATATTGGATACGGTATCCAAACTGTCACAACATCCTCTTGCCTGCTATATTTTCAGTAAAAGCAAAACAGTTCAAAAGGAGCTAATTTCAAAAATTCAGTTTGGAGGTGGATGTATTAATCATTGTATACAGCATTTGGTAAACCCCAACCTTCCGTTTGGAGGTGTAGGAAAAAGTGGCATTGGAAGTTATCATGGGTTTAATGGTTTTGAGCGTTTTTCGCATAAAAAAAGCATTTTAAAAGCGACTTCACTTTTTGACTTTTCTCTGATTTATCCTCCTTATAAAGAAAAGATTAAAACTATTCGCAGGATGATGAAATAAAATTTATATAAGTTTTGTGCCTTTGGTTAAATATATGTTAATTATTGCTTTTTCCTGACTGCTTGAAGCTTAATTCAATGTTATTCAGGATTGAACTTTGAACTCATAAATACTATTTGATTTCCCGCTCTACCAAAATGTTAAGTCGTTTTTACTCTCTTACTATATTAATAAACTTCTCATAATAATATAATATTATTAAAAGTAAATCTGTTCTGTATATAATAATATATTTTAATAAATAGATACAGCCTTAGTTAATGAATGAATTAATAACAAAATTTAAGGAAACTCTTTTAGAAGTAGATAAAATTGGTTCTTACGCTGTTTATGACAGCATAAGAGATACGTATTCTCCAACTAAATTTATAGATGATATAGTAGTTCCTGCGTTAAAAGAGATAGGAGATAATTGGACATTGGGATCTGTAGCACTTTCACAAGTGTTTATGAGTGGTGTTATATGTGAAGAGTTAATAAAAAATATTCTTCCAGATGAAAATATTAAATGTAAAAATCATCCTATAATGGCTATTTGTGTAATGAATGATTATCACCTACTTGGTAAAAGAGTAGTTTATTCAATGCTGAGAGCAAGTGGATTTAATCTTTTGGATTTAGGAACTGTTAACGAAGAAGAACTTATAGAAACTGTTCTTAAAAAAAATATAAAGATATTATTAATATCAACTCTTATGCTCCATAGTGCTTTAAAAATAAAAAACGTTACCGATAAATTTAAAAAAATAGGAACTGATATAAAAGTTATTGTAGGCGGTGCTCCATTTAATTTTGATAAAAACCTCTGGAAAGATGTAGGTGCTTATGCAACAGGAAAAACAGCTTCAGATGCTGCACATATTATAATGGAGATTATCAAATGATTCATGATATTATGACACCAATGCAGAGAGTTCTTAAAGCATTAGCTTACAAAGAACCAGACAGAGTTCCTCTGTTCTTAACTTTAACAATGTATGGTGCAAAAGAGCTTAATATGCCTATTGAAAAATACTTTTCACAATCAAAGTATGTTGTTGAAGCTCAGTTAAAAATGCAAGAAAAATATAATAATGATTTCTTATATAATTTTTTATATGCACCAGTTGAAATAGAAGCATGGGGTGGGGAAGTTATTTTTAGTAAAGAAGGTCCACCCAATTCAGGTAAGCCCTTTATACATAATATTGAATTAATTAATGATTTAATAATACCAAATATTTATGATTCTAAATGTTTAGTGAAAATTTTGAATATAACAGAACAACTAAAGAAGAAAGTAAATGATTATATACCAATAGTGGGTGTAGTAATGTCTCCATTCTCCCTACCTGTAATGCAAATGGGGTTTGACAAATATATACAGTTAATTTATAACAATCCTGATTTATTCGAAATATTAATAAAAATAAATGAATCATTTTGCCTAAACTGGGCCAATGCACAAATTAAAGCTGGAGCAACAGCAATTTGTTATTTTGACCCTGTCTCATCTCCAAGTATTATCCATCGAGAATTATATTTACATACTGGGTACAAAATAGCAAAACGTATTATTGGCAATATAAAGGCCCCTGTAGTGACTCATTTTGCATCTGGAAGATGTTTATCTATCCTAGGAGATCTAATTAAAACTGGAACTTTAGCAATCGGAACAAGTTGTTTAGAAAATATATCAAAAATTAAAAATAAGGCTCAAAATAATATAGCTATTATTGGCAATTTAAATGGGGTTGAAATGCGCAGTTGGTCACCTGAAGTAACGGAAAGTATAATTAAAGATATAATATGTAGCGCTGCGCCTGGTGGTGGTTTTATTCTATCAGATAACCATGGTGAAATACCGTACCAGGTACCAGAATCAGTATTAACTAATATATCTAAAGCAGTTAAAAAATGGGGACATTATCCAATAGAACTTAAGAATGATTTATGAGTAATTTACTATTTGTTGTTTGTAAAAGTATTGAGAAAGAAATGAATGAAGTACTTAAAGGTCACTTCAATGATAAAATTACTGTAATAAGCTACCAATCTCAGTGTATGAAACCAAAAAGCCAATGGGATGAGATTACTGATTACATAGCAAAAAAAGCATTTGATGATGTTTTCTTATTCGGATGCTGCAATCTTTTAAGATTTGACCTTCTGCCTGAAGCATTACAAAAAGCTAAACTATACAAACTTAACTGTCATGAAATGCTTCTTGACAATAAACTAATTAATATGTATGTCGAACAAGGTTATTTTATCCTTTCAGAAGGATGGTTAAATTCCTGGAAAAATACAGTACATAATGTTTGGAAGTTTGATAAAACAACTGCAGAATATTTTTTTAATGAATCCTGTAGTAAACTACTTTTTTTAAATTCAGGTTTGCACTTGGACTCTAGTAAACATATAGAGGAATTTTCAACTTTTATAAATCGTCAGTTTGAGGTATTATTTATTGGGCTTGATCATCTGAAACTTTATATAAAGAAGTTACTTTTTGAATACAAAGCAGATGAGATAAAAGATAAATTACAATATGTAACTAGTGAAAAGAATAAATTAAAATCTGATTATGCATTAATGATACATCTTTTAAACGAGTTACCCAATGAAAAATCTGAAAAAGATATAATAAGAAAAATTATAAATATCTTTGGCATGGTATGTTCTTCCAACAATATTTTTTATCTATCACAAGAAATCAATAATAAACCAAAATTTTACTGTAACAAGCTATGTTCTGAATCACAAAAAAACACAATTATAATGTTTCTGGCAGATAAAATAAAATCTTCGGAAATTTTAATAGAAAAAGATGATAGTTTTATCTTTCTACTTAGGCATAATAGCATATTATTAGGTGCATTATACGTTTATAAAATTAAGTTTATCAGGTATAAAAATGATTATATTAGTTTTATAAAAACTGTTATCAGTATCTGTGCTCTTGCAATAGCTAATTCTCGTAAATATGATAAATTACAATTGATTCAGAAAAAACTCTGTAACGTTAATAAAAAATTACATCAATTAACTATAATTGATCCACTCACAAACATACCCAACCGCAGAAAATTTCATGAATATTTAAGTAGAGAATTAAATTTATCTTTTCGTAACAAATTGCCTATATCAGTAATAATGGCAGATATAGACTATTTTAAAAAATATAATGATACCTATGGTCATTATTGTGGTGATAAATGTCTACAAACCATAGCTGAAGCTATAAAAAATTCACTAAAGCGAGTTTCAGATTTGGTTGGAAGGTTTGGAGGAGAGGAATTTATTATAATTTTACCCAATACAGATAGTTCAGGGGCCCTTACAGTTGCCAGTGAGATTCAAGACAATGTACGAAAATTGAAAATAGAACATGTTAGTTCAAAGATATCAAAATTTGTCACTTTGAGCTTTGGTGTAGTTTCTATTACTCCAAATAAAATCTTTTCTATTAAAGATATTATTAACTATGCCGATGAAGCTTTATATGAGGCAAAGTCAGAAGGTAGAAATAAAGTCAAACTATGTGCTAAAAAGAGAACAGATAACTAAAATATGAGAATTCTAATGACTATGCTTAATCTTGCAACCTCGGTGGTCAATATGATTTAGTTATTTTAAAT
The DNA here is from genome assembly GCA_036011305.1 of Victivallales bacterium. Classification (GTDB taxonomy): domain Bacteria; phylum Verrucomicrobiota; class Lentisphaeria; order Victivallales; family GWF2-38-69; genus DASCNA01. The sequence continues at coordinate 49,778 of DASCNA010000181.1, read as the reverse complement.
TTTTTATGAAAAGTGTTAGCATCTAGTATGAGTTTATTTTCTATTATGAAGTTTGATTTGATATATTTAATCTTTTAGGTTTTCTTACACATAAGTAAAGAGTAATTTTCTTTTTAGGCATTGAGAAAAAGTTTTTTTCTATGTTTTTTACTAAATTTTATTTTAGACAATATTTAATTGGAATTCCTTTTTGCTGATATTGACAAAACTAAAAAATTAGTTTAGATTCAGGTATATTCAATAGTTTGTATTAAAAAATGGTAAAGCCATTTGTAATCAATAATTTGCCAATGTAGCTCAGATGGTAGAGCAATTCACTCGTAATGAATAGGTCAGCGGTTCGATTCCGCTCATTGGCTCCATTTGTAAATATTTGCTATAAAGACCTTTAAGTTATATTGCCAACTTTATTTTTCTCACTAGAATAATGAGTCTCACAATTACATGGTTTTTATAATTGTATGATAATTCTACAAGGATTTGTTAATTTTCGATTATAGAGCAGAAATAGGTTATAATGAACATCAAATTATAATAAATTCCTATAAATAAATCAGAGAAATGGATTTATTTATACTAAAAAAGATAAATTTATTATTACTATATTGTGTGGTGGAAATTTTTTGATTTTTTCTTTCTTTCAGTATAATGAATGTACTAGTTCATCTTGGTTATATATCTATAGAAGCTTATTTTATTTTTAGTAACCAGTCCCAAAATATAATTTATTATAAATGTTGGCTAACAAGTATTTTTACAATTGGAATATTTTTATACTGTCTTAAAGGAATTGTCAGGAGCTATGTCAATAATATTGATTATAAAACATATATAATTTTTTCTGTTTTTGCAATTATTATATTTATTTTATATTGCCCTCTAGTCAGTATAATTATTCAATATAACTGGTGGATGATTATTGATTTTATAGGAGAATTTTTTGTACTTGTTTTTTTGATATATGTAATACAGAGCAAATAAATCATAGAAAGATATTCATAAACTAACTGAAGATAATTTAGTCACAATAGTAGTGCTGAAGGATATCAAATTCATTCCCTGCCATCACTTTTTTACAAAAAGAATTGAGGGGGGACATTATATATATTCAAACGGTATTGTCAAGTTAACTTGATAATGCGGGCATTACTCTTGATATTTTAGTTATTGCCAAATAACTTAAATATAATGTAACTCTTTGAAATTTGAGAAATTGGAGTCTTATGAATATACATGAATTAGAAACACCTTGCCTCATACTAGATAAAGATAAATTGACTAATAATATAGATTCTATGACTAGGCATATTTCTACTCTTGGAGTAGAATTCAGACCACATGTAAAAACTGCAAAATGTATTGAAATTATTGAGTTGGCGACGGAAAAAGACTGCTGTGGAATTACTGTATCTACATTAAAAGAAGCTGATTATTTTTTTGAAAAAGGTATAAAAAATATTATCTATGCTGTAGGAATTGCACCTGTAAAGCTTAAACATGTTTCCTCTCTTATCAAAAAAGGGGCAGATATCTTAATTATTCTTGACTCTATTGAACAGGCTAAAATAGTAGCATCAGCCGGAAAAGAGCATAATGTGAAATATTCTGTATTATTAGAAATTGATACAGATGGGCATAGATCAGGAATAAAGCCATTTAGTAATGAATTGATTGAGATCGGAAAGTTTATTCACAATAATGACCACACTAACTTGAGCGGGATTTTAACTCATGCAGGAGAGTCATATAACTGTAGATCGATTGAAGAAATCCAAAAAATAGCCGTTCAGGAACATGATTTAATGGTTAGTTCTGCTGAAATGTTAAATAAAAACAATCTCCCATGCCCAATTGTAAGTATAGGTTCAACACCTACTGCTGAGTTTACCAACAACCTTTCAGGTATTACAGAAATAAGGGCAGGGGTATATATGTTCAATGATTTAGTTATGGCAGGGCTTGGAGTTTGTAAAGTTGAGGATATCGCCATATCTGTTTTGGCTTCCGTCATAGGTTATCAGAGAGAAAAAAATTGGATTATTGTCGATGCAGGCTGGATGAGTTTGTCTCGTGATAGAGGTACTGCAAATCAAAAAATTGACCAGGGATACGGTTTAGTATGTGATATTGAAGGAAAATTTGATTCTGGCTTAATCGTTTCAGGCGTTAATCAGGAACATGGTATTATAACAACCAGAAATAGAGAAAAGATTAATTTTAATAACTTCCCTATTGGCACGATGGTGAGAATCTTGCCAAACCATGCATGTGCTACAGCATCAGCATATGACTGCTATAACGTGATAAATTCTAATTCAACAGATATCTCAGACGTATGGAAGAGAATAAACGGCTGGTAATTATTAATTAAATTGGTATCCGTTCTGAAACATTGATAGAAACTATATTGCTGCTAGTAATCTGTTTTATTTTATGATTTTTTTATAATTATATATGCTACTTATATTCAAGGTGTAATGATTATACACAGAAATATGATTATAGAATCAACTTGACTTTTTATAAAATAACGTCAAAATATATGTACCTTAATTAGATGTTAATTTGCACACAATCCGCATTATAATCAGCCTTGAATTTATATAGTCAGACAATTTGAATTATGCATGAATTAGAGACATTTTCACTTACAAATGATATATCGCAAAAGGAGTTGAAACTTCAGTTAAAACGTTTGATGCCTGCACCTCATAGGAGTAAAGCTGACAATAGTACAAAGGAGTGTAAAGATCTTGTAAGATTAAGGAAAATATACAAAAGAGCTATTGTTTCAAAAAATATAATTGATATATATTCTGAAAATAATAACAGTTAATTAACTTCACGGTATGCAACCGATAAATAGGTGAGTGTTTTATCTGTGAGAAAGAATTTTTAAATGCAAAAAAATAAGTATTTAACTAAAAGTAAGTTCAAATCAGCATTAGAATGTCCAAGAAAATTATTTTATTATGACAAGAAAGCCATTTATGCTAACCAAAATTCAGAAAATGATTTTCTTATGGCTCTTGCCGAAGGAGGTTACCAGGTAGGTGAATTGGCTAAATTATATTTTCCCGGCGGACATGATATTAAAACTCTAGGCTATGACGAAGCTCTCAATGAAACTGACAGATTATTAAAAAATGATGATGTTATTATTTATGAAGCAGCAGTTATGTATAAGAATTGTTTTGTCAGAGTTGATATACTGAAAAAAACAAAAGATTTGATCAGGCTGATAGAGGTCAAAGCTAAATCGTTTAACAGCGAGATAGATTCTTTTACCGGGAGAGGAGATTTTATAACATCAGCCTGGAAACCGTATCTATATGATATAGCATTTCAAACTTATGTTGCAGAGCATAGCAGTAAGCTTCAAAAATATAGAATTGATCCTTATCTTATGCTTGCTGATAAATCCTTGAAAACAAGTGTAAATGGACTTAATCAGATCTTTAAAATTAAGAAAGATAATAATGATAGAGTATCAATTATTACGCCTGGCAACATTAATGACAAAATGCTCGGGGATAAAATACTGACTGTTTTTGATGTTAGAAAATATGTTGATATGATATTTGAAGGGATTGATATATCAGACCATAAAAAACAGGATGATGAGCTGTTGGGATTTGAAGAGAGAATAAATAAATATTGTGATTATTATTCCAATGATAAACCCTATCCAGTTCATATAGGGCAGAAATGTAAAAAATGTGAATACAAAACAATATTTTCTGATGAAGAACAGGGATTGCAAAGCGGATATAAGGATTGCTGGAGAGAGGCTTGCGGAGAAAATTTTAATTTTGAGATTCCTCATGTATTTGACTTATGGAATTTTAGAAAGTGTGATGAGTTGATTAAATCACATATTTATTATTTAAAGGACATACCTTCACTCTATTTTGAAAAAGATACACCTGTTATGCAGCGGCAGAAACTTCAGATAGATAAGATATGCAACGATGGGGAAGAAGATGAATTCATAAGTCCTGATCTATATACAGAAATAAATAAATGGAAATATCCCCTGCATTTTATAGATTTTGAAACAACCATGACAGCAATTCCTTTTAATGATAATAAGAGGCCCTATGAACAGATCGCTTTTCAATTTTCATGTCACACTCTATATAAAAACGGTGAAGTTAAACATGATGAATTTTTAGCTTCTGAACCTGGTGCGTTTCCGAATTTTAAATTTGTTGCGGCACTGAAAAATGTATTAGACAAAGACGATGGTACTATTTTCCGTTATGCTCCTCATGAAAATACAGTATTAAAACAGATTCAGTTACAGATGGAGGAAAAGCTCATTAATGACGGATTAAATGATAAAGATAATCTTAATGAGCTGATAGAATGGATTGATACTATAACTCAGTGGAAAGTTGATAAAGTTCCATTTTTTGGCATAAGAAATATGGTAGATTTACTGAAAATGGTAAAAGAGTACTATTATCATCCGAGGATGGGTGGGAAAAACTCTATAAAGGTTGTTCTGCCGTCAGTTCTATCGGCAAGCAGTTTTTTAAAAGAGAAATACTCTAAACCGTTAAAGTTCGGAACTAATCTTAAAGGCATGACTGTTTGGGAAGTTGATAAAGAAAAAAATGAACCTGTAAATCCATATAAAAAACTTCCTTCTGTCTTTCAGGACATAGATATTGGAGATGATATTGAGCTCATAATGGATGCTGACGGGGATATTAGAGAAGGAGGAGCTGCATTAACGGCTTATGCGAGAATGCAGTTTTCTGAAATGACGAGCCTTGAAAGAGAAGCAATAGCCGGAGCTTTATTAAAGTACTGCGAACTCGATACTCTAGCAATGGTAATGATATATGAGCATTGGCGTTCTAAGCTAAGCTGAAAACAGGTAGTATAAAATTAATTATATACCCTGAAGTGATTTATTATTTATAATGTTGATTACAAAAAAGACTGTTTTTGTATTTTAAAAGCAGTCTTTTGTTTTAAAGTAAATTTCACTTATCAATATTTAAAGCTTCTATGTAATAACCGTCAAAATATGGAAATTCGGTTCTTTTTAATGTCTTTTTTGAATATTTGTCGATGCCACTGGAAGTTTTAATTTTCCAAAATTTATTTGTTTCGCCAATAATAATGGATTTATATTTGGCGTTTCCGCAGTGAATATAAACAGTGTCTCCTAATTTCATAAAAAATCTCCAAGCTAATTAATCTTAAGAATATTAAGCTGATTTACACTGTTTTTAAGTTTTTTCCCTGGTTTGAATTTTGCTACAGCATGTTCTGGTATAATCACCTCGTTTTCCGGTTTATTTGGATTTCTTCCTTTCCTTGACTTTCTAATAACAGGCTCGAATACACCAAAATTTCTAAGTTCAATACGATTGCCAGAAGATAGTTCGTCTGATATATAATCCAGAGTTTTCTGAACAACATTTGCTATCTGGTTTTGTGTGAGATCGCATTTAGAATTTAACTCTTTTTCGGTATCCGCAATTTTTAGAACTATATCTTTTTTTGTCATGTTAATTATCCTTTATTTAAAATTAAATTTTATGATGAGCCTATGTATCTATAGTCAATTACATCCAATATCTATATAAATCCTCCTTTATCATTTCTTCAAGTTTCTCAAATGTCTGTTTATTTAAATTTTTTGGATCAATGAGCCTCTCTTTATTTCCAGAAATACTTTTAATACTAATTAAGTAATCCCAGCATAAATCTATATAATATCCAAAATCATTATCATATTTCAAACTGGCATTTACATCTACATTAAGCACATGTTCTTTTTCGGTTATATAATAAGGGCGGATCCAGTTTTCCTGTTTTATTAGCTGCATATTTAAAATAATTGCATATTAATTTTATAAAAATAGTATAAGAGAATATCGCTAAAGAGTTTACCGAAACCTACATAAAAGTATAAGTAATGGTACAAGTAATTATTTGGCCCAATTATATATTTCAAACAGAAATAAAAAGTCTTTGAGCACAGAAAGTAAATACCATTTAAACGAATAATGTCAAATATTAAACGTTTAAAAAATTAGAATTTAATACAAAATTGTTCAATATTATGTTGTGACATTAGATGAGAGTTAAACTTTTTTCAGAGGTTTAGTTTCGAATTAACAATGATTTGACAAATGAGAATTTCATCCCGAAAATCTCTTATCTTTTTCTTCTTTCCAGATTAATTTCTATCTTTTCATCATTATTATTAGCAGTAGGAGATAAAGCATAATATTCTTCACACAAAGGGCATAGTTGCGAAGATGAGTCATTTATTATAAAACCAGGACATTGGTTCGAATGCTTTTCTAGCTCCTTAAAATTCAGTTTTTTCCCCATTTTTCACTATAAAAAATAATTGAAATTTATCATACTTATCATGCGGTGATATTCAGCTTTATACTATATGTAAAATAGTATAATTTAATGTAATGTCAAGTAATATTCGGTAGTTAATACAATATTGAATTAAATTTAAAAATATGATATATTATATTAATAGTTAACAGTCAGAATATTAGGAATATATATGAAGTTTTATGCAGAGAGGCTGAAACAACTCAGGCAAATCAAAGGTTTATCATTAAAAGCACTAGCGGTAAAAGTAAGTGTAAATGATTCAATGCTGTCTAAGTATGAAAGAGGAACACATATTCCAAAGCTCAAATTAATATTGGACTTAGCCAGGATATTTGATGTATCTGTAGCAGAACTTGCTGATCTTGAAAATATTAAACTTATTCCTAAAGATCGTGATATTATATCTAAGAAATATAATCAGTTAACATTAGAAGATCGGAAATTAGTGAATAGTATTATAGATAGATTATTATTAACTGATGCTACATAAGGTTAATATTATTAACTCTAAAATAACATCAGTTAATATTATTTATTATGAAACTTTGCAAAGAACTTTTTTAGGTATTCTTATTTTCTTGCCTTCTTTTCTCCATTCTCTATATTCTGCTACAGCAGTGAACAATACATCTGTTGATGAGTTGAGTCCTGTTTCACATGAATCCTGAATGACTCCAATAACAAATCCTACACCAACTACCTGCATTGCGATATCATTAGGAATGCCAAAGAGACTGCATGCAAGCGGTATAAGGAGTAATGATCCTCCTGCAACACCGGAGGCACCGCAGGCACTTACTGCAGCAAGTACACTTAAAATAATTGCAGTTGGTATGTCAACTGCAATTCCAAACGTGTGCACTGTGGCAAGAGTTAATACAGTTATTGTAACTGCAGCACCTGCCATATTAATTGTTGCTCCTAAAGGTATTGAAACTGAATATGTATCTTTATTCAAATTTAATTTTTCACATAAATTCATATTCACTGGAATATTTGCGGCTGAACTTCTTGTGAAAAAAGCTGTAATTCCACTTTCTTCAAGGCATCTGAAAACTAATGGATAAGGATTTCTTCTCATCATTATAAATGCAATTAAAGGATTTACTACTAAAGCAATAAGAAGCATGCATCCGACTAAGAGTAAAATTAATTTACCATAACCTGCTAATGCACCAATACCGTTTGCAGAAATTGAAGTAAATACTAATCCCATAACTCCGAAAGGAGCTAAATTTATAACCCATTTTACTACACAAGTTACTGCGTCTGAGAAATGACCGAGAGTTTTTCTTGTCGCTTCTGAAGTATGTTTAAATGCTAATCCTAATAAAATAGACCAAAAAAGAACTCCAACATAGTTAGCATTTACGAGTGCGTTTACTGGATTATCAGCAATTTTCAATATTATTGATTTAAGCACTGCAATTACACCACTGGGAGGTGCTACTTCGTTTACACTTGCTCCAAGTTGAAGTGTTAAAGGAATGAGAAAACTTATAACGACTGCTACTAATGCTGCGCAAAATGTGCCTAAAATATAAAGTATTACAATAGATGGCATATTAGTTTTCTCTCCGGATTTATGCTGCGAAATAGCAGCCATAACTAAGAAAAAGACTAAGACTGGAGCTATAGATTTTAACAATCCAACAAAAAGCGTTCCGAAAATAGAGACAAAACCTGCTCCAACAGGTGCTATAAATGCCAAAATAATACCTAGTATTAATCCGCAGATAATTCTCTTGACTAAGCTTAATTGATTCCATTTTTTTAATAAATTTCCCACAACTACCTCCTAAAATTTTTTAATATAAATAGCAATATTTTGGTTAATTAAATCAATGATATTATTTTTACACTGAAAAATTATAAACAGCTTTCATGTATGAAAGTTTTTTAAATTTAAATATTTCCTGTTTTTGGCAGGGACCCCATATTTAAAATTTTGATTTGAAAAGAAAGTTTATTATGGTGTAAAAATACTGCTGCAAATAAAAAAAATACTTTTTTAAAACATTTATTAACAATAAATGAAAGCATATTGTGCACTATTTGTTAATAGCATCACATAAAAAAGTTATATGTGCACATATTATTATTTAATGATCTAGCTTACTTTACAATTATATGCTATAATTTAATGCCCAATAAATAGTTCCATCCATTGGATAATTAAATGCATTGATATAGTTTTACCTCAGTTTTTGGAAAAATATCAAGAATATTTTTAGAATTTCATATATTACTTTCTGAACAACAGGGAATAAATTAGTATAAAAATAAACAGGTGTACTGTTTACATTTTTATTTCGTTATGATAAATTGTATAAATCTTTTATAATTAAAGATCAAGGGGAGTTATGGTTATGACAAATAAAGAACGTGTAATCACCAGTTTGAATCATAAAAATACAGACAGAGTTCCATATGCATTAGATTTCACAGTTAAAGCCCGTGAAAAAATGATTGAATTTTATAATGATCCTCATTTTGAATCTAAACTTGATAATTGCATCTATGAAATGGATACAGCAAAACCAGATAGCGGGAAAATGATAACTACTGACATCTGGCAAGATGAATTTGGTGTTCAATGGGATAGAACAATTGATAAAGACATTGGAACAGTCTGCAACTGCATTGTTACTCCTGAGAATATCAGCAGTTATGAATTTCCTGAGTTGGATTGTTCAGACAGATTTAAACATTATCATAATAACATTACTAAGAATAACGATAAGTTTGTTTTAACAGGTATAAACTTCAGTCTGTTTGAAAGAGCATGGGCTCTTGCAGGTATGGAGAATATGCTCATGGGGATGTTGATGAATCCTGATTTTGTTAATACTCTATTAGATAGAATTTTGGAGTATAATTTGAAAATTATTGAACATGCGTGTGATTATGATATCGACGGAATGAGGTTTGGCGATGACTGGGGACAGCAGACAGGTTTGATCATGGGGCCAAATCTCTGGCGTGAGTTTTTGAAACCTCGCCTCCAGTGTATGTACAAGAAAGTTAAATCAAGAGGGAAGCGTGTATTTATCCATTCTTGTGGAAAAGTAGATGAAATATTTCCTGATCTGATTGAAATAGGAGTTGACGTGTTTAATCCATTCCAGCCTGAAGTAATGGATGTATATGATATTAAGCATGAGTATGGCGATAATTTAAGTTTCTGGGGTGGTATTAGCACACAGAAAACTCTGCCTTACGGTACAGTTAACGAGATTAAAAGTGAAACCAAACAATTAATGGATAATATTGGTAAAAATGGTGGATATATTGTAGCACCTGCACATTGTATTCCCGGGGATGCCAAACCAGAGAATATTGCTGCTATGATTGAAGTATTGAATAATCAGACAGGTTAAGTATATATGTTAAAAAATTAGGGAGATAAATCTCATGTATTTTGGTGCTGATTACTATCCTGAACAGTGGGATATACCATTGATAGATGAAGATATGCAGCGAATGCAGAAATTAGGTTTTAATGTCATAAGAATTGCAGAATTTGCATGGCATATTTTTGAGCCTATCCAGGGTGAATATGATTTTACCTTTTTTGATAATGTCATTTATAAAGCAAAAAAAAATAATCTGAATATTGTTATGGGAACTCCCACTGCCACTATGCCGGCATGGATTGCTAAAGAATATCCAGAAGTACTTTCTGAAGATGAAAATGGACGCAAAAGATATTTCGGTGGTAGAAGGCAGTACTGTTTTAACAGTGATAAATATATTGAATTAAGTTACAAAATAGTATTGGAGCTGATTAAACATTATTCTAATGAAAAACAGATAATTGGCTGGCAAATAGATAATGAATTTGGACACGAAGGAAGTGATATCTGTTTTTGTGATCAGTGCAGTGAAAAATTTCAGAAGTTTTTAAAGAATAAATATTTGAGTATAAGTAAACTTAATGATATTTATGGAACAGTTTTCTGGTCTCAGACCTATAATGATTTTTCTGAAATACCTATTCCCAAACCTACGATTACATTCCATAATCCGTCTCTTATGCTGGATTTTTACAGATTCAGATCCGAAAGCATCTATTCCTATGCAAAAATGCAGATAGATACAATAAAGAAGCAGTCACCAAAACAGTTTGTAACTCATAATTTTTCCGGGGGACTGTTTGATAAGGCAATGGATTTTTCAAAGATAGGTTTAGAGCTTGATACTATTGCCTATGATAATTATCCGGTATGGGGTGGTCTGAAAGAGCCTGTTCCTCCTTACTCTACCGGTTTATATCTTGATATGATGCGAAGTATTAAAAAACAGAATTTTTGGGTAATGGAGCAATTGATCGGTGTTCAGGGACATCAGATTATTGGATATCTGCCTAGGCCGAATCAAGCTGTAAACTGGGCGTGTCAGTCTATAGCACACGGTGCTGAAAATATTGTGTTCTTCAGATATAGAGCCGCAGTAAAAGGTTCGGAACAGTTTTGCTACGGCATTATTGATCATGATAATTCTGAGGGCAGAAAATACAGTGAAGTAAAGAAGTTTATTTCTGAAATGAAGGAATATCCTGATGCAGTATCGAGTAATATTAATTCCGATATTGCACTTTTATACGATATGGATAATGTCTGGTCTTGGAAAATACAACAGCAGAGTAAGGCTTTTGATTATACTAAGGAAACAGAACGCCTTTATGCCCCTTTTTTTAAGCTAAATGTGTCTGTTGACGTTATTTCGGCAAATTCTGATTTTTCAAAATATAAAATTTTACTTGTTCCTGTTTTAATGCTTGGAAATGAGAATGTAATAAGCAGAATAAATCAATTTGCAGAATCAGGAGGCAGTGTAGTATTCAGTTTTAGAGGTGGAATAAAAAATATAAATAATAATATCATCTGCAATAAAGAAAATTTAATCAGTAAAATGTCAGGTGTAAGAATTATCGAGTTCGAATCTTTGCAGGATGATCAGAGTGTTTCAGTAATAAATTTAAAAAGCGGTAAAATATCTTCTGCCGGCGTATGGCGGGATATGCTTAAATGTCAAACGGCAAGGCCTCTTTTTAATTATACAGATTGTTTTTATAATGAATATTCTGCTGTTACTGAAAATTCCTTCGGCAACGGGAAAGTGTATTATATCGGTACAGGTTTAAGCATTGAAATTCTAAGTGATCTTGCAAAAGATATACTGATTCATGATAAAGTTAAATACATTGAGTCTCCAGATGGAGTTGAAATAGTCAAGAGAAACGGTGTTTATTTTGTAATGAACAGTACAGAGAAAGAAGTTACCTATAATGGAATTTTATTAAAACCTTATGAATATAAAATAGTAAAAAAAATATAGTTTTGGGATAAAAATTTATGAAATACAACATTAGACGGTGGAATCCGTTCTTAATTGCAGTCCCTGATTTTGGAATTGGAGTTTTCTGGGCTTTATGCGGCACTATTGCACCATGGATTATTTATCAGCATACTCAATCTGCCGCAAAAGTTGGTATTTTAATTTCAATGGGAGCGCTGACAGGGTGTTTTGTACAGGTGATTTCAGGTATTTTAAGTGATAAAACCAAGTTTTCCAAGTGGGGAAAACGATCTCCCTGGATATTGCTTGGAGCAACTGTTGCCGCAGTCAGTCAAATCTTTTGGGCATTTGCCCCAAATTATGCAGTGCTCTTTATTCTTGCTTTTATTACATATTTTGCAGTTAATTTTTATCAGGGTCCATATTATACAATGGTTATGGAAGTTGTAGATCATGATCAAATTGGATTTGCCAACAGTTTAGCCAGAACAACAGCACAGATAGGTGTAACTGCAATTTCATTTATCGCAGCATTTATATGGTTCAATGGGGGAGCTTTTGTCAGTTGTTTGATAATAGCACTTTTTATTATGATTCCAACTTTATGTATTATTCCGTTTACACTAAAAGAACGGCCTGAAAATTTTACTACTCAGACAAGTTATAAAATCAGTTTTGATTTTATAAAATTTCCCAAAGTGCTGCAGCTTTATTTAGCCGCTTTTTTTGTTTGGGCAGGTTATGGATGTTTGGTTCCAATGCTTACTCCATATTTCAGTCATTATTTGCATTTTACAAAAGATAATATTGGTATGGCAATGACATTGTATGGATTTGCCAGTATCTGCTACGGGGCAATTGCCAGTAAATTAAATGATAAAATGAATAAGAAAAAAGTCTTTTTATGTGCTGCCACTGTGTTTTTAGCTGCTATATTTATGGGCAACTTTATTACAGACTCTACTACAGCATTATATATTTTTATTTCTCTTGCCGGGATCGGCTTCCTAGCTACACAGATAGCAACTTATACTTTACTTCCTGAAGTGGCGCCTAAGGAAAGACTTGGTGAATTTCAGGGTTTGCTGAATATGTTTATTTCCCTATCTCAGGTTTTTATTTTAATAATTATGGGAGAATGGATTGAATATGGAGGAGCAAAATACATGTATCCTGTAGCAACAATACTTGTTTTTCTGGCAATTATTATCATGCTGCCAAATATAAAAGGGAAAAATGATGTTAATCATTTATAGTCGATTTTAATAGTATTAGACAAAAATAAATATTTTTAGAAAGCAGGTTGAATAATGGTTAAAATAATAAAACTTAACAGTAAAAATATTACTTTTATATTGAAATCATTAGATGATAATATACCTGAAATTATATATTGGGGGAAAAAACTCGATTCCGATATTGATGAAAATAACTTAATAAAATCTATTGACAGGCCAATACCTCAGGCATTTCTCGATGATGACATAGAAATATCTTTACTTCCAGAAGAAGGGCAGGGATATTTTGGAGCACCTGGATTATCAGGTCATTCGCAAAGTAAATCATGGACTACGCAATTTAAAACAAAAAACCTGGATAGCTGGAAAAGTGAATGTGCTATATGCTGTACAGATGATATTGCAAAACTGAAATTGGATATAGCCGTAGAGCTCGATTATGATACAGATGTACTGCAACTTAAATATACTCTAACAAATACAGGTAATGTAACTTATGAACTGTCTTCACTGAAAACTACGTTGCCTGTCCCCAGAAGTGTTAATGAATTAATGAGTTTTCATGGAAGATGGTCTCATGAATTTCAAACGTCTAGGCATGAGTGGATTCATGGTTCATATTCAAGGGAAAATAGAAAGGGCAGAACATCATCTGATAATATTCCCTACTTAATTACTGGAGAAAAAGGATTTAAAGAAACTCAGGGTGAAGTTTACGGATTCCATCTTGGATGGAGTGGGAATACAGAATACAGTGCATCCATCTTATCTGATGGAAGGCGAGTTATTCAGTTTTCTGAATTGTTATTTCCTGGTGAAATTAATTTAAAACCTAATATGAGTTATGATACGCCTGTTCTGTATGCGAGTTATTCTAGCCATGGGTTAAATAAATTATCAAACAGTTTTTATAACTTTTTGAGAAAATCAAATAAATTTATGCCAATGGTTAAAAAAGTCAGGCCTGTTCATTTTAACACATGGGAGGCTTTATATTTTGATCATAATAAAAAAACTTTATGTGAACTTGTAGAAAAAGCAGCAGATCTGGGTATTGAAAGATTTATATTAGATGATGGTTGGTTTGTTGATCGAAACGGAGAAAGGACAGGCTTAGGTGATTGGTTTGTTGATAAAAAGAAATATCCTGATGGCTTGAAACCGCTGATTGATTTTGTCAATAAAAACAATATGGAATTTGGTTTATGGTTTGAGCCAGAGATGATTAATCCCAATTCTAATCTATACAGAAAACATCCTGAATGGGTATTAGGAGTTGATGGATATAACCAGAAATTAGGACGTTATCAGTATGTGCTGGATTTGAGTAATTCTGACGCGTATGAGTATATACTTGACAGACTGGATTCTTTATTGTGTGAATACAATATTAAATATATAAAATGGGATATGAACAGAGATTTATCACAGCCCGGCAATGGAGATGATCATCCATCTGTTCATAATCAGGTATTAAATTTTTATAAACTGCTGAAGACACTTAATTCTAAGCATCCTGATGTTGAAATTGAGAGTTGTTCATCCGGTGGTTCCAGAGTGGATTTCGGAGTGCTCAGATATACTGACAGAATTTGGACGTCTGACTGTAATGATGCTTTGGAAAGACAGAACATTCAAAAGGGCTTTTCCTATTTCCTGCCTCCAGAACTAATGGGATCTCATTTTGGTCCGTCACCAGCACATACTACTTTGAGAAGAAGCAGTCTTCAATTTAGAATTCTTACAAGTTTATTTGGACATCTTGGATTTGAACAAAATGTATTAACTTTGAGTGATGATGAATTTGTTCAGTTAAAACACTATGTAAAACTTTATAAAAACTACAGATCATTAATTCATTCAGGTTTTTCATTTAGACTTGATACATGTGATCCTAATTTATTTGTAAATGGAGTTATATCTAAAGATATCACAAAAGTTTTGCTTGCAGTTAACCAATTGAAAATGCCTGAATTTATGATTCCTGAAAGAATTAAAATTCCATATCTGAATAATAATAATAAATACAGAATAACAGTAATTGATAAACCAGTAGAAACTGCTTTTATAATGAAAAAAGAGCCGGATTGGATTAGTAAACCAATAGAATTGACCGGAGAATTAATTTCTGAAATCGGTCTACAACTGCCTGTAATGGATCCTGAATCAATATATTTAATATTATTAAAAATGGTATAATATATTGTTGTTATTTTTTTTAAGCCTGCATTTCTATAGTGCTTTTAAAAAATTATTAACTGAAGTAAATAAGACGTATCAGTAATGTAGATACGTCTTTCTTTGTCAACATTTTACATAGTGTAAGCTTTATGCTTTTGCCTTGCCTTTTCTGAAATATTCTTCAATTTCTTCAATAGATTTCCCCTTTGTTTCCGGAAAGAAAAGCAGAGTGAATATAAAATAAAACAGTGTAATTCCTGCTAGGATGAAGAATACGGAACTATACCCAATGACTTTTTCAACATCCAGAAAATAAGCCAAAAGAGTAGTGTCTATTACAGTGTTTCCGAAAAGAGCAATTGCAATGCCTCTTGATCTTATTTTACTTGGTAGAAGCTCGCTCATAGCAAGCCATACTACAACACCTATTCCTATGCCGAACCCGAATATAAAACCAAACATACCAAAAGCTATTAATATAATTTTTATAGCATCAGCATTTGGAAGCAAAGTACCGATTGCAATTACAATTAATGAGATAAATGCAATAAGCGAGCTGAATAAAAGAAGGGGCTTTCTTCCCAGCCTGTCAATCAACAGTATAGCTATAACCGTCACAACAACATTTACTGCCATTATGGCTACGCCTATAGCTATTGAACTTTGAGGGCTGATACCGCAATGTTTAAGTATTGTTGGACAGTATTCAATAATTACATCGATTCCAGTTAATGGTGTTAAACAAGCTACAGTAAAGCCAATTAAAAAAGGTATAAAATATGTTTTTTTAAAAAAAGAGTTTGTTCCATCTTCTGCATTTTCCCTTTTCAGAGTTTCCATTTCATCCATTATAAAAACAGCCTCTTTTTCACAGTGGACTTTATTTAAAATCTTAACGGAAAGATCTTTTCTTCCTTTCAAAAAATACCATACAGGGCTTTCAGGCAATACAAAACAACATATAAGAAAAGCTATTCCTGGATAATTTAGCAGCAGAAACATACTTCTCCAGTCACCGCTTTTAGCATATCCAAGATCTACTATATACGCTGCTAAAATTCCGATAGTTAAGCATAATTGATACGCCACAATAGCTTTGCCTCTGATATGTGCCGGAGCAACTTCTGCCAAATATAGAGGAATTATAACTGATGTAATGCCTACTCCAGTTCCCATAACTAGACGGCCGGTCAGAATAGAAAGATATCCTACTGAATTTCCTATCATAAATGCCCCTATGACAAATAGCACGGCTCCAATAATAATAACCTTTTTTCTACCAATAAGATCTGATAGAAAACCTGCTATGAGAAGAGCAAATGCACCTCCTGCAAGAACTGCACTTACAATAAATCCCTGTTGTGTTGTTGTCAGTTTAAATTCTGTTGAAATAGGTCCCAGTGCCCCGCTGATTACTCCCATATCAAGTCCGTAACGCATACCGGAAAATGGGGCAACAATTACAACAATAAGTGTTAAAAGTTTAAGTTTTGGCTTAAGCTCTATATGAACATTTTCATTTGATACTTTTGCCGACATGTATATTCCACCTCTCCTTGAGTTATTATAAACTTAGAATATTTTTTAAATTATATTCGATTACTCAAAAATCCCTAATCTTTTTTATTTATTCTATATGCATCATTCCGGTTTCAATTAATGCTAGAGCAGCAAATGTTCTTGTCCAGAAATTAGCCTTTTCATCTGAGGGATAGGCTGATTCAAAATCTTGAACCCAGCCATGATCTTTATTAGAATAAACATCTCTAAGGATATTAGCTACATGTTTTGGCTTCCAATTATGCCAGATTACAAACTCTTTAATGAGGTTAACCATATTTATCGGCTGCAGGCACATGGGATTAGGCCAGTGGAGCATCCATCTGGTGACATCTGACAGATTTGGAACTTCTTTTGCATAGTGTACAGCCATTCCAGGTTCAATGTCAGGTGTATTGTCAAAATCCTGATGAAATGCATATAGCTCCGAGGCTTTATATTCGTCGATAAAATCAATTAATGTATTATTGGCATTTGGAATATGGCCTGTAAATTTTTGTGCATAACTGGCGGCCTTTCCTAAGTCCCACATGCAGTCTAAAATATGGTCCATATTATTTTTGCCATAAACATTAGTGCCGTCAAAAACCATACCTACTACATCGACAAGCGGACTTTTTCTGTATCCGTATTTCTCATAATTTTTCTTATGCAGACTGAATGGACTTCTTATACATCTAAAAACTGGAGATCCTTCCCCCCAGCTGTTATCTAAATTTATGCAGTTTAACTGAGAATCTGAAACAGTTACCGGTAATTTTCCGGCTATTAAATTCCCTTTAAATTCATTCATTGCCAGTAATGCAATATACTCAGCAAGGCGGGTTACTCCGCTAAAAACATTGGCCATTCCAAGTGGTGTAGGTGATCTTCTTCTATGATCGTATTTATCAACAATTGAACAGTTTTTAATTAATCCTTCTTCAAGGTAACCTATTTCTGCAAGTTTATCAGAAGATTCCTGATGCAGTGGATTATAAAAGAGTACATGACCGCCAGATGCTGTATAATCAAGCATAAACGGCATTCCTCTTTTCAGAAAGATATCTTTAATATAGTTAATAACAGGCCATACACCTTTGAAAAAATATTTATGACTATCTCTATTTTGAAACAGTTGTCTCTGGTCTTTACATAAAAATAGTTCATAATCAAGAGGAGCTAATACAGCATTATCTCCGAGGACTGGCAGGTGAACTTGAAAACCTCTTTTTCTTGTAATGTAATAAAGTGATTCTTTATCATATGTTACAGAAGGAAAAGCCGGGTCTGCTCCTGATTCTTCAATTAAAGTTTTCTCTATGGCAATGAAATAATTACTCATAGAAAAGCAGTTTTTTAGCTGCGGATAAACTAAATTATAGTAATCTAAAATATCCATTTTATTCCCCCTCATTTAATATTGTTATATATAAAATAATAAGGTATTTATAAAACTAAATCAAATATTGAAAAAATTTAATATGAAATGGCTGAGTATGTTTATAAATACCGAATTTAATTATGTTAAATAGCTTGCAGCAAAAGTATCCAAGTAAGATATTTGTTCCAATTTTGGTACATTACTATAAAATTTTACAGTTTCAAAAGAAATTTATATTTTATTAATATAAACTAAGGGAAGAATTTGTATAATTCTTAATCAACGGTATTAAATGTTAAATATTTTGTCAAATACCATGATATTGCATGATTTAAATATTTTAAAAAATTTATTTATCCTATGAAATAATATTTTTTCATATTCATCAGGATTGGATATCTGTTTCTGAGCAACTTACGATCTCATAGTAGCTTCTACAACATATCTTGTTGCTCTGTGAACTGCTCTTCTATCAAAGGGCTTAGGTATAATATAAGATTCTATTAGTGGTGTATCGTAAGAAAATAAACAGTTTTTAATTATATATTATTATATGAAGATGTTAATTGAAAAAGACTAAAGAGAAAAGACCATACAGAAGAGTATTTTAACCCTTCTGTATATAAAATTAAATTAGCATTTAAGTAAAATTTCTTTTACATAATCTGGTGTAATCTTTTCTTTTTCACCTAATAATGCTCCTCGTTCTTTAAATCTGCTACTGATTTTTTCAGCTGCTTCTTCTGGATCAATTCCATACTCAGAAAGAGTTGTTTTTATTCCCAGAGACTGGAAAAAATCTTCAGTTTTATTAATTATAGTATTTAGAGCTGTATCTCTGTTAACATCAGTTATATTAAATACTCTTCTCCCATATTGGAGTAATTTATCAGCTTTATTTTCCTTCTGATTACACCATACTCTGGGTAATATAACTGCAAGAGACTGACCGTGATCTATTCCATACAGTGCTGTGAGCTCATGACCAATCATATGTGTGGCCCAATCTTGGGGTACTCCACAACTTATTAATCCGTTAAGAGCCTGAGTCGCACACCAGAAAAAATTTGCTCTGGCTTCATAGTTCTTCGGTTCATTTAATACTTTTTGTGCGATTTCAATGATAGTAATTAAAATACTTTCGGCCTGTCTTTCCTGTAATGGAGCATTTTCTCTATACGTAATATACTGCTCTAAAGTATGGACAAATGTGTCGACTAAACCGTTGATAACTTGTTTTTTGGGTAAAGAAAATGTTGTTTCAGGGTCAATTATTGAAAATGTAGGATATATTTGTTCACTGTTTAGGGCAAATTTTTCATTTGTTGATTTCTTTGATACTACTGAATAACAATTCATTTCTGAACCTGTTGCTGGTAAAGTAATGACACATCCTAGCGGAATTGCAGATTTTATTTCAGCAGCTTCGGATAATATTTTCCATGGATCGCCGTCACTGAATTCAGTAGCAGCTGCGATAAATTTGGTTCCGTCAAGTACAGAACCACCGCCAACTGATAATAGAAAATCTATATCATTTTCTTTAATTAACTTTACAGCTTTCATACAGGTTTCATACGTAGGGTTTGGTTCTATGCCTGAAAATTCTAATACGGAATATCCTTTTAATGCTTTTTTTACCTGGTTGTAAACACCGTTTTTCTTGATAGAGCCTCCACCATATGTCATAAGTATCTTAGTGTCTTTAGGCACTAAATTAGATAATTCTGATATTGTACCTTTTCCAAATACTATGTTAACTGGGTTATAGTATGTAAAATTTTGCATTGTCTTTTCCTTTATCCTGTTGAATTAGTTATTGATAATTAATTACTATAATTAATTGAATTATCCATTTAATGTACAATACATTAATAACTGGCAATAATAACCTGATTAAATATAGATAATTAAAAATAATATAAAATGAGTCTTATAAAATGAAATGTTTATTTATAACAGATATCCATGGCGATATAGATGGATTTCTTAAAATAGCAGATCAGCTGAAATCTGTAGATTTTGTTCTATTAGGTGGAGATATAACTAATTTTGGCGGAGCAGAAGATGCAGAAAGAATTATTTATGCTATTAAAATGTTCAATAAAAATATTATGTCTGTAGCAGGTAATTGTGACTATAGAGATGTTGAACAATATTTAAGTGAGGAAGGTATTAGTTTAAATAGAAGGTATAAAATAGTAAACAGCTATATTTTTGCTGGACTCGGAGGCTCTCTTATCACTCCTGTTGATACTCCTGAAGAATATACAGAAGATGAGTATGATGTAGCTTTAAGAGAGATATTTCACAAGACAGAATTTAATAATCATGATAAAAAATTAGTTTTTATTTCCCATCAACCTCCGTATGGGACTGTTACTGACGCTCTAGCTGACGGTACGCATGTCGGCAGTAATTCAGTACTTAAATTTATAAAGAAATATTCACCTGCATTATGCCTAACTGGGCATATTCATGAAGGAGTAGGAATTGATAAAATCAACAGTACAATAATTGTTAATCCCGGTGCTTTCAGGAATGGTAATTTTGCAACTATAGATTTTAAAACAGGTAATTCGGATATAATTGTTAAATTATTGAACTATAATGATTAGTATTTATTGATTATTGCCTTATTGTAACGAGCTCGTATTATTTGTAATACCTGAATAATATTTATGATATAACGCATACTGTTTCGTTTATTATCTCTTTTTTAATCATGGATGACTGTTTGATGGAAGAATTTTCTATAGAGAGAAAAAATAATTTTGTTATATATATACCTTTACTGTTGACAATACTTATTGACGCATTAGGCGTAGGCATTGTTTATCCAGTCTTTGCAACAGTATTCAGTACTTCAGCAGGAGGAGTATTAGTACATGGTTTTTCTGAAACTACAGCTAATTTATTGTATGGGATAACTGTTGCGGCATTTCCAGTTGCCATGTTAATAGGCGCTCCTATTTTAGGTGACTTATCAGATCATGTAGGACGTAAAAAAGTTCTTCTTATATGTTTGTTCGGTGAAGCCGTAGGAATGTTTTTTTCTGCATGCGGACTTGAATTGAACAGTATTTTGTTATTGATAATAGCCAGAGCATTTACTGGTTTATTAGCTGGAAGCATGGGATTGGCACAGGCTTCTATTGTAGATATTAGCACTCCTGAAAAGAAAACGATAAATTTAAGTTTAATTTCATTAGCTGCTTCATTAGGCTTTACATTAGGTCCGCTGATTGGGGGAGAATTAGCCAGTTTGAAAATGATACAGGGACTTGGATATTCAGGGCCGTTTATTTTTGCAGGAATTTTAGCTTTTCTAAATGGGTTGCTGCTAGCAAAACTTTTCACTGAGACATCTAACTCTTTTAATACTTCGAAAATTAACGTATTAAAAGGTATATTTTTATTAATAGATGCATTTAAAGATAAAAGGTTTAGATATGTATCTTTAGTATTGTTGTTTGTACAATTAAGTTGGTCAATGTATTTTCAGACAACTTCACTATCATTAGTACAGGTATTTCACTACTCTATAAGCGATTTAGGACATTTTATTTCATATCTAAGCCTTATCTATGCTTTTGCCCTTCTGGTGCTTATAAGAATAGCCGTAAGGTTATTTCATAACGAAAGGATTTTGAAGTTCTCTATAACGTTATTGCTTATCGGTTATATTATTTCTTCATTAATGATATTATCTCTTGAATGGTCTGCTGTACCTTTTATTGCTATTGGTGTAGGATTGGCGTATATGGTAATTTTAACAATGTATTCTAATCTTGCAGATGCTAAATCCCAGGGATGGGCAATGGGAGCAGCGGCTTCAATTACTGCTGCAGGCTGGGGACTAGGTTCTATTATTGCAGGATTTACTTCTTCTTTTTCATTTCCCTTGACTTATGTCGTTGCATCAATGTTTATTTTACTAAGTCTGATTATTTCACTGAAAAAACTTTTAAAGGTGCAAGCATAAAAATTACTATTAAGTAGCAGAGATTTATTTCTGATATAAAGACGTTAAAAATCAATTGTTACCTGCACAGTATCGTCAGGCATAAATTTATATCTACTTTCTACGTATCTTACAAAATCTCCGTCTTTAAGAGGTTTCTCAGGCAGTGTTGATAGTAAAAGATCATTGACGACAAGTTCTCCAGGGACTTTTAGAGCTCTGCAGAATGTAAATCCGGCCATATTTCTTTTGTACTTGTCAGGAACTACATATGTTTTTTTTACTCTGAAAACAGGGTTGAGTCTTTTGGTGGGTTGTAGTGTTTTGGTATTTTCAGCTCTCCAGACATAATATCCCTTTTTATCTTTCTTTAGTGAAATTATAGGGACAGCAAGTGTCGTTGAATTGGGATCTTGTTTATAAAATAGTTCAACAGGATAACAGTTGATTACATCAGGTATAATTTTTCCATTATTTTTTACTCTGTTGTAAAAAGATTCTAATCTGTTTTCAGTGCGAAAAATTATGCCGTCTTTAGTAAGAATAGATTCACCTTTATTAATTCCCTGTACAAAATTAGTATTAGGAATACTGATTTTAATATTAGAAGTAATATGAATTTTTTCAGCTTCTTCACGCGGAATTTTTATTTTAATTCCAATAGGGTTTAGTTGAGTAACTTCTAAACCGATAGGGTTGCCGCTCATGCCAGAAGAAAACATTACCTTCTCTACTATTCCCTCAAAAGTAGGGTAATCTATATCGGCTCTTACAACAGCTTTTTGTTCCAGAAGTGCTGCTTCAGCTTCATTCAGTGCTGTTATTGCATCATAGTAAAGAGCTCTTTTAGCCTGAAATTTTTCAACTGAAAGACTTTGTGTGACAGATAACTTTTTATATCTTTTATATTCTTCTATTGCTGTAACAAGGTCGGCTTTTGATGCATTGACTTTACTGCCTGCAGCAAGTACCATGTCTTCCCAGAAATCATTTTTCATTTGGATAAGTATAGTTCCTGGTTTGACTGTATAGCCGGTCAAATCTGTTATTGACGGGTAAATTAGACTGCCAAGTCTTGCTACATGCATTACTGTTCCGTAGTAAGAATAATCAGTACCTGAAGGTAGCTTGTTTTTTTGTAATGCTGTAACTGTTCCAGTATAAGTTTTAGTGGTTGAATTATTTGAGCTATTTTTATCTTTTTCAGAATCCAAGGCAATAATATTAATCATTACAAAAAATAATATTAGTATAGTAATTTGTTTTAGGAAAAAATTGTTAAATTTTATCTTACTCATTCTGATTTTCGTTATTTATGTTAAATTTCTTATAATTAATAATCTATTGATACTTTAACTGTATCTCCAGGCATGAATATGTATCTATTTCTAACGAAATTTACAAAATCTCCGTTTTTAAGCTGTTCATAAGGAAGTTTTGTGAGTACTAGGTCATTGAACTTAAGTTCTCCGGATTTTTTAAGAGCTACGTAATATGTATATCCACCCATTTCTCTTTTTAAATTATCTGGTACAATATAGGTTTTCTTTACCTTGAAAATAGATTTATGTTTATTGTCTAATTTAATTGCTTCTGCACCTATAAGTTTCCAAACGTAATAACCCTTATCATCTTTATTGATTGAGTTAGAAGAAACAGATAACTCTCTTGAGTAGGGATTTAAATTGTAAAACAGGTCTACAAAAGCTGCATCAGAAACATTTTGTATAATTTTTCCTCTATGTTTAGCTTTTATATAGAAAGATTCCAGTTTATTTTCTGTCTGCAACATAATGCCGTCTTTCTTAAGTATGGAATTACCACTATAAATACCACATACAATATTAGTATTTGGTTTATATATTTTTACTAAACTACTTATTTTTATTTTTTTAGCTTCTTCTCTAGGCATTTTTATTTTAATTCCAATTGGATCCAGCTGGCTTATCTCAATGGTTTGCGGATTCGCTGAGGCTCTGCCTCCTGAGAAATACACTTTATTTACTATTCCTGCAAATGGAGCATGTTGTGTGCAGGATTTTAATACTATCTGGTCTTTGAGAAGAGTTGCTTTAGCTACATTCAGAGCGCTTAATGCATCATAATATTGAGCTCTTATTTGTTGATATTTTTCTACAGAAACAACTTTAGTTTTTATTTTTGTCAAATCTTTATACCTGTTATAATCTTGAGTGGCAGTAAGTAAGTTTGCTTTTGCAGCATAAATATCACTTTCATCCGATAGAACTACGTCAGCCCAGAAATCTTTCCGCATCTGTATAATTATTGTTCCTCCTTCTACAGTAGAACCGTTCATATCTGTTATTTCAGGATAAATAAGGCTGCCTACTTTGGCTACATAGTCAACATATCCGTAATAACTACCATCACCTCCTGAAGCATATTGATCTGTCTGAATAGCTACAACTGTACCTGTATAAGCTTTAGTAGTAGAAGTTTTGGTCTCTATTCTTATGGGGGGTAGCGTGTTTTCTGCGTAAATATGAAATGAAAAAACTGATAAAAGTATTATAGCGAGACACTTGATATAGTATTTAGTTATATGTAAAGCAACCATTTAAATTTAAATTTATATTTTAAAAATGATAAGATCCAATATCAATAATTATATAATATCAATTCTCGATGTGCATCATTTTTATGTTAAAAAAGAAGATATAGTTGTACATTGATTCAACACATCTATAAATTGAAATAAAAGTATAATGTCTTAGTTTATTGTTGTACGTTGTAAAAGAATAATGGTTTATTTGATGTTAAACTTTAATTAAGCCTGATTTTAATATATAAAATTAATATTTGGTACCGGTAGTTGAAATCTTTTTAATCATATTAACAACTGCGCGGCCTACTGTATCAAGTTTTGCTAAATTATTTATTCTAGTTTCACTACGCTGTTGCTCTCTTTTGGAAAGTATTACTTTGAATAAATCACAGGCTTGCACTAAACTCACCAGAGCTGCATCTCTTGGTGTATGGATCATGTCTTCATCAAAAATAAGTTCTCTGAGCCTTACTTCGACATTTTTAATTTCTTCATTATTGATTATAGGGTAACGTCTAGTATGGAAAACCCAGAAAATACGTTCATCTACACGTTTTAAAATACCTTTTTTGATTAACTGATTTAAAATTAAATTTTCAGTATCTTCTGCATTAGGCAGTAAAGTTTTGAGCCAATAGGAAATTGATTTATCTGTATCGCTTTTTGATAAAACATTTAATATTGAATCAAGTACTTCATTATCGGTATCTCTTTTATCTAGAATATACAAATAGTTTAAATCTGTATCTATTCTATTTAAAAAAGACAGTTCACAAATTATAGCTGCAACCAGTGCATAGCCTAAAGAATATTCTTCTGAATATGTTGTGATTTTGCCACTTATATCATCAAGTGCCAATAGATAAATTTCTTCTGCAAAACTTAGCATAATTTTCCTGTTATTTTTATATAGTACTGAATATTATAACACTTCTTATATTAAAATAACATTTTTTACTGTAAATGTTATTTCCATTTAGGATGAAATTAAACAGTTGTAAAACAAAAATAGTTTATATATAATTATCTATAGTTATCTTAGAATCTTCAATCTTTAATGTTTAAATTTAACTAATAAAAATCATATGGCTAAAAATAAAAAAATATTACCTTTTAGTATTTTGATAATTATAGATATTATTGTTTTTGTAGGTTTGGTTTTCAGGTTTCATAAAGATTTTTATCATATACAACATTATATATTGTTTTTTTTGTTTCTTGCAATGATGTTCATTATGCTGAAATCCAAAAAAATTTATATTTTCTGGGTGTTCTTGATTTTTACAATTTACTATAATCCATTTTGGCATATAGTTCTCTTCCATAGGTGGGTATGGATTATTTTCGACATAGTCTTATTAATTTTTCTACTGTGCTGCAGTTATTATTATTATCCCAAAAAAAACATAAAAACTTCAGACTAAATCCAACTGAAATAGAGTTCTCCGCAGTCCTGCTTCTAGTACAGTTGCAATATCTAAGATATATAACTTTTTATTACAAGTTAACATAGTTTTTTGTTGTAGATGATATATAAATATTAATTCTTTAAAATATTAAACTTAAAGAATGGAGAATTTAAATTGAAAAGAAAAATAACAGTTTGTGGGCAAAAGTATAGAGAAGATTATTCAGGCTGTAAATACTGCCCTAGGAAAGAAGAATGTAAAGAGTGTGAACCGAGTGAAAAATATTTACATATTTATTTGGATAAAAAGTAGAATATAAATAATATCTCCCTCATATTTACTATAAAAATTCAATCAATATTAATTTAAAGAGACTACTGTTATTAAGAAATGATTTAGATATGAAAGTTTTATTTCTCTCGATAGTATATTTTATTTTTTCCATATCTTGTTCAGCGGCAATTCTAACTTCTGCATCAGGTGGAATTATCGATTATCTACCAACAAAAGGGCAGGTCATAAAAAAAGGGGAACTTCTGCTTAGATTAACAGAACCGACTATTAATTATGAGATGGCAAAAACTGAGCTTGATATAAAGCTAGCTGAACACGACCTTATAGATAAAAAATCTGACCTGGCTAGGTTTGATAAACTTCATAATTCTAAAATTGTAAGTGCAGCTAAGTACGAAGACATGATCATTAATTATTATATAGCAAGAATTAAATTAGAAAAATTAAAGATAAAGCTAAAAGAACTAAAAACTGAAAATAACCATCTTGCTATTTCTTCTCCATACGACTGTGTCGTAACTGAAGTATTTCTTATGCCTCATTCAGGTGTTAGCAGAGGGACAAGCATATTAACAGCCAAAAGAGTTGTAGATCCTGAAAAAGATAAAACTACTTCAAATATTTGATCAATAGTTTGTATAATATTGTAATTTATAGAGCTTCTTACAAAAAATTGACTCAGAAGGAATTGCTTTGCGTGTTTCCCTCAACCTCCTTAAACGCATGAGAACAGGAGTACTCATTATATTGTCTATTGGAATGAGTATACTATAAAAATAGATTACACAATTATCTTTATAATTAATAAAAAACTATATTTGGGTGTTATTCCATTTCTTATGTAGTGCGTATTATTTTTTTATCAGGCGGCGGATTTTAAAGCAAATAGCAGAAGCTGCAAAAAATATAGTTCCGTTAATTGTAGAAAAACCTACAACTAAAGCATGAAGGCTGTCAAGTTTACCAATTTTAAGATAGAAGTAAGATGCTATTATATAGCTGCCTGCTGCGAAGATTTAAAAAACATATCTCATTATTATTTGTCTTAAATTGTTCACTAAATTTATTCTTATATTATAAATAATAGGATATTATAAAATTATCCGCAACAACAAAATATCTTTTAAAGTTATTTTTGGAAAGTATAAGACAAATAAATATAGTAGTAATAAAAATGGCGGAGAGAGCGGGATTCGAACCCGCGGTACCCACTTAAGGGTACGGCAGTTTAGCAAACTGCTACTTTCGGCCACTCAGTCATCTCTCCGTTTATTAACAGGTAGATATTATAATTCAAAATTTATAATGATCAAATAAAGTTTGAATTATTTTGGATTTTCTTTTGAAAAAAGCCAAAATTTGAAAAAAATGAGTTTAATAGTAGCTTTATCTGTTATATATCATAAAATGATATTTGTGTGTAAATATATACAATTCATTAAATTTCAGCAGGTTGTGAAGTTTATTGAAAATTAGTTAAGAATTGTTATATTTAGCATTTGAAATATTGTTGTGAATTTTAATAATCATTTACATAGAACAAACAAAATTTGGAGTCCTATATGACAAAAGAGAATGAACAAGGCTTTTTTTCAGACAGTTATGATTATCATCATAAAGATTCATTAAAAGAGACTTTTTTAGAACATCTGGAATACACGCTGGTTAAAGATAAAAACAGTGTAACTAGAGAAGACTCCTATAAGGCTTTGGCATATGCGATTAGGGATAAATTAGTTCATAACTATCTAAGAACTAAAAATGAGTACAAGAAACAGGATGCAAAAAAAGTTTATTATTTATCAATGGAATTTCTGATGGGAAGGTTGATGGGGAATACATTGATGAACCTTTTTGAATACAAAAAGAGCGGAGAGATCTTAAAAGAATTTGGTTATGATCTGGATAAAATAAGGGATCTTGAGCCTGATATGGGCCTCGGAAACGGAGGGCTAGGCAGACTTGCTGCTTGTTTTCTTGATTCTATGGCAACATTGGAACTGCCTGCCTATGGTTATACTATTAGATATGAACATGGTATATTTAAGCAGAAATTTGTAAATGGTCATCAGCATGAAGAAGCAGATGAATGGCTTGAATTTGGTAATCCATGGGAAATACCGAGACCTGAATTTACCTTCGATATTAAATTTAACGGCCGGTTGGAAAAATATACAGATGTAAATGGGATAGAGAAATCTAAATGGGTTGAAGCTGATTCAGTAGATGCATTGGCATATGATATTCTTATACCAGGATATATGAATAATACAGTAAATTATCTTAGGCTCTGGCAGGCTAAAGCTACAAAAACATTTGATTTTAACTTTTTTAACAGTGGTGATTATGTTAATGCTGTTTTAGATAAAAATGGAGCTGAAAATATTTCAAAAGTATTATATCCCAATGATAATTACACAAAGGGTAAAATTCTGAGATTGAAACAGGAATATTTTTTAGTATCAGCCTCTCTACAGGACATCATGCGGCAGTACAAAATTGATCATGGTGATATACTGAAATTCCATGAAAAAATTGCAATTCAGCTTAATGATACTCATCCTGCTATGGCTATTCCTGAATTAATGAGAATACTGCTCGATGAAGAAGGTCTGAACTGGGATGAAGCATGGGATATTACAGTTAAAACTTTTGGTTATACGAATCATACTGTTTTGCCTGAAGCTCTTGAAAGCTGGCCTCTTGATATTATGCAGAAACTGTTACCGAGACATATGCAGATTATATTTGTAATTAACCAGAAATTTTTGGATATGGTTGGTAAAAAATATCCTGGAATACTTGGAAAAGTATCAATAATTGAGGAAGGACATGACAAAAAAGTCAGAATGGCTAATCTGGCAATTGTCGGAAGTCATTCTGTTAACGGTGTAGCAAAACTTCATACTGAAATTATTAAGAAGGACCTATTTAAAGATTTTTATAAAATTTATCCTGAAAAATTCAACAATAAAACAAATGGTATTACACCAAGAAGGTGGATAAAAGAGGCTAATTTTCCGCTGTTTAAACTCTTAGCGACAAAACTTGGATATAGTTATATTAAAGATTTGGACGAAATAGCTGAAATTGAAAAATTTATAGATGACAGAGAGTTCACTGATTCATGGAAAAAAATAAAAAGAGATAACAAAGATGCATTAAGACAATATATCAAAAAACATAATAATGTTGATGTAAATATTGATTCTATTTTTGATGTTCAGATTAAAAGACTGCATGAATACAAAAGGCAGCTGTTAAATGCTTTGCATATAATTACTTTATATAACAGAATAAGGAAAAATCCTGATAAAAAATTTGTTCCAAGAACTGTTATTTTTGCAGGGAAAGCCGCTCCTGGGTATCATACAGCTAAATTAATTATAAAATTGATTAACTCTATTGCAGAAAAGATAAATAATGACCCTAAAGTAAGTAAATATCTCAATGTTGTTTATTTGGCAAACTATTCTGTATCTTTGGCTGAAAAAATCATACCAGCTGCAGATCTTTCTGAACAGATATCAACTGCCGGTTATGAAGCTTCTGGTACAGGCAATATGAAGTTTTCTCTGAATGGTGCATTGACTATTGGAACAATGGACGGAGCTAATGTGGAAATGGCTGAAAAGATAGGGGAAGAGCATATGTTTATTTTCGGCCTTAGAGATAATGAAGTGCAGGAAATGAAGACTAAGGGATATAATCCTCAGGATTATTACAATAAAAATACCGAG
This sequence comes from Victivallales bacterium, assembly GCA_036011305.1. GTDB lineage: Bacteria > Verrucomicrobiota > Lentisphaeria > Victivallales > GWF2-38-69 > DASCNA01. The sequence goes on along the minus strand of DASCNA010000181.1, from coordinate 19,784 downwards.
CTTAAAGAAGTAATTGATATGATAAAGAAAGGTTACTTCAATCCTGAAAACAAGGATCTTTTTAAATCTCTTGTTGATTCTCTTCTATATTACGGTGATACTTATATGCTGCTGGCTGATTATGAAGATTATATTGATACTCAGGATAAAGTTGCTGAGCTTTATGAAGATCAGGAAATATGGACGAAGAAATCTATTATAAATGCTGCAAGAATGGGGTATTTCTCAAGTGACAGGACTATAAAAGAATATACTGAAGAAATTTGGAATGTTAAACCTGTTGAAATAAAAATTTAATATAATTGAATAAAAATAAGATGAGATAATTTTATGCTCATCTTATTTTTTGTTTTAGGTAAAAGATTATAGTGATTAAGATAGCTCAAATAACTGATCTGCATATATCCTCAGAAAATACTCTAAAGGACGGCCTAGATGCTAAGCAGAGATGCATTGACGTGTTGAACGATATTAAATCAAAAGAGATTGATTTGATAATTGTATCCGGTGATTTAGTTAATTCTCATGATGATATAAAATCTTATAAATGGATTAAAAGACATCTTAATAATCTGAATAAAAATATCATTATTTTGCCAGGGAATCATGACAGCATCGTTAGTATTTCAAAAATATTTGATATGAGCACCTATCTCAAGTATGATGATATGTATTTTTCAGTTGAAGCAGAAAGTTTCATACTGGTTTTTTTAGATTCGTCAAAGGAATTTTTAGGCAAAGTTCAATTGGAGTGGCTTGATAACCTTAGCATGAAAACAGATAGTAATATTGTTATATTTGTTCATCATCCTCTGGATTATTGCGGATGTGAGTTCATGGACCGAAAATATCCGTTACAAAATATTCCTGAAGTCAAAAAACAGCTTGCCAAATATAATAATATTAAATATATATTCACCGGACATTATCATACAGAAAAGCAGATTAATATTGGTAATATAATACAGTATCTGACGCCTTCCACTTGGTATCAAATAAACGGAGATATAGAAGGTTATAATATTTGCAATAAATATGGTTGGCGTGAAATCGATATTGAACAGAATTCACTTATAACAACTGTTCACTATATCTAAAAGTTTATAAACGTTCTTATTTTTTATATCTCCATATTAACTTCATGAATTGAAAGTATTGAGTTTCGATAATATTTTCTTTTATTGTCATTAAAATTTTCAGATTATAGGAGCGTTAGAGTATTATGGGTAATGCTGTTAAAGAAGCTAATGAACTAATTGATTTCTTATATAAAAATCCAACTGGTTATCATGTTGTTGAAAATGTTTCATCCATTCTTAAAAAAAATGAATTTGCTGAACTGTGTTTAGAGGATAACTGGAAGCTTGAGAAAGGAAGAAAATATTTTGTTAGGAAAGACAAATCTGCTTTGTTTGCTTTTATTGCATCTACGGAGGAAGCATTTAACGGTTTTAAAATCGTTGGCTCTCATATTGATTCTCCTGCAGTAAAAATTAAACCTGATCCTGAAATTCTTAAAGAAGGGTGTCTGCTGCTGAATACAGAAGTGTATGGCGGTCCTATTTTATCAACTTGGTTTGATCGTCCTTTAAGTTTGGCCGGTAGAGTTTTTGTAAAGAGTTCTGATACTTTAAAGCCCCATCAGAAACTTGTTAATATAAATAAACCTTTAGCTGTTATATCAAATATCGCAATACACATGAACAGGGAGATTAATTCTAAACGTTCCATAGATAATCAAAAAGAGTTACTTCCTATACTTTGTACAGCTTTGGATGAAAATTTTAATAAAAATGATTATTTACTGAAACTTATATGCTCAGAATTAGAAGTGACATCTGATAAAATTATGGATTTTGAACTGTTTTTATATGAATTTGAAAAAGGTTCTGTAATTGGTGCTGAACAGGATTTAATCTCTTCTTCAAGAATTGATGACCAGGAGGCTGTATTATCCGGTTTGGAAGCATTGCTTAATACAAAACCTGGTTTGACAAATAACTTACTGGCATGCTTTGACAACGAAGAAGTAGGCAGTAGTACAAAGCAGGGGGCTGATTCTCAAATATTATCCAATATCATGGAAAGAATAATTTTAGGACAAGGTGGTAAAAGAGAAGATTTCCTAAGATCAATAGAAAAGTCATTTTTGATGTCAATAGATGGAGCACACGCTGTTCACCCGAATAATCCGGAAAAAGCAGATCCAGTAAACAGACCTAAAATGAATGGAGGTCCTGTTGTAAAAATAAGTGCAAACTATAAATATACATCTGATGGTGAATCCATTGCAGTAGTTAAAAATATAGGAAAAGCTGCGAATATTCCTTTGCAGTATTTTACTAATCATTCCAATGAAAAAGGCGGTTCAACAATTGGGCCTTTATCCAGCCGGCATATTGAAATGCGCTCTGTCGATGTTGGAATCCCCATGATGGCGATGCATTCGATAAGAGAGCTTACAGGTGTAAAAGATCATCATTTAATGATTAGGCTGCTCAAGAAGTTCTATGAAATTTAAAAATAGTTCTTATTTAATTAATTCTAAAAGATGGTATTTTATGATTTTAACAGTTGTTACCGTTAATTAACTTTCTAGGATAATTGATTATGAATAATAATGATAATGATGATAAAAATAAAGATAATGATAATGAAAAAAAGGATGGATTTTCTTTTGAAGAATTACAGAAGCAGTTTCAAAGTGCTTTAAAAAACATGGGTGCCACTGCAAATTCTTTTGTAATTCCTGTAAACAAGAAACCGAAAGAGGATGGTACCAATAAACAAAAGCCTAAAGAAGAAGAAGATCCTAAAAAAATACTTAAGATAATTAAAAACTTTAAACTTAAACCTAAAGAGGTAAAAGAATATCTTGACAGGTTTGTAATTAAACAGGAAGATGCAAAACGTGTTTTATCTGTAGCTGTATGCGACCATTACAATCATGTGAGAGGATGTATTGAGAAAAGTTATGATAACTCATGGGAATATACAAAACAGAATGTTCTATTACTTGGCCCTACCGGTGTAGGAAAAACATATCTTGTAAAATGTTTAGCCAACCTGATAGGTGTTCCTTTTGTTAAAGCCGATGCTACAAAATATTCGGCAACAGGTTATGTAGGACATAATGTTGAAGATTTAGTAAGAGATCTTGTAAAACTAGCAAACGGTAATACAGAATTGGCTCAGTACGGAATTATTTATATTGATGAAATAGATAAAATTGCCTGCGGAACCGTTGATGATAATAAAGATGTTTCAGGAAGAGGAGTCCAGATAAATCTTCTGAAATTAATGGAAGATTCTGAGGTTGGATTGCAGAGCCAAACAGATATGATTGGACAGTTTGAATCAGTCATGGATATGATGCACGGGAAAGGGAAAAATAAAAAGAGCACAATCAACACTAGAAACATACTGTTTATTGTGAGCGGTGCTTTTGATAATATGTCTGAAATGATAAAAAGAAGAATTGAAGGTGCACAAATTGGTTTTGGAAAAGAGGGAACTGCAGGAAAAGAAAAAACTAATTATCTAAGAAAAAGTACAACCGGAGACTTTATTAAATTTGGATTTGAGCCTGAATTTATTGGCAGGTTGCCGATTCGAGTTTCATGTGAAGAATTGCTGCCTAAAGATTTGGTAAAAGTCTTAACAGATTCAGAAGGTAGTATTTTAAAACAATATGTACATGATTTTGATGGTTACGATATTAAATTTAATATTTCCAATGATGCCATTAAAGGTATTTCTGAAAAAGCTTATGAACAAAAAACAGGTGCCAGAGGACTGATGACAGTAATGGAACGCATCTTTAGAAATTATAAATTTGAACTACCTACTGTAGGTATCACAAATTTTGATGTAGATGCTGAATGTGTGCAGGATCCTGATAAGGCTCTTAATTTAATTTTGAATAAATCTAAAAACCTGCATACTGAAAAGATGAAAGAAGACATTAATAGGTTTTCAGAAGAGTTCACTGAAAAAAGCGGATTTAAATTGAAATTCAATAAAAATGTTGAAAATGCTTTGATTGAAGAATCAATGGAAAAAGGTACTACGATTTATACTCTCTGTTCAGCCAAATTCAAAGATTATCCGCTTGGACTTAAGTTGATTGTAGATGATTTGCCTAATAAAACTCTTAATCTTACCTTGAAAATGATAAAAAATCCTGATAAGGAACTTTCTGATAGGATAGCTAAAAGTTATAAAAAAGACGAAAAATAATTATTTAACCAAATTCATAATTATCAGGCTGTAGTAAAAATTACTACAGCCTTTTTTCTGATAATCTATTCAGTTGAATAATTATTAATATAATAGTGAACTACTGAGCATTTAATGATAATCCATGGTGTTTTATGTTATTTCAATGTATTCTTATCGGAGTTGGAGCTTTCTTCGGAGCAATTGCCAGATTTTTTATTTCCAATAAAGTACAAACTTTTTCTAAAAGCAGTTTTTTCCCTTTCGGTACTTTATTTATTAATCTTTCTGGATGTTTAGTCATGGGGATTTTAACTGGGGCTATTATGTATTCAGATCTATTTGATACTGATATCCAGAACTTATTAATTACCGGTTTTATTGCAACTTATACTACTTTTTCAACATTCAGTTATGAAACTTATGTTTTGATTCGTAATAGATCATTTTGCATCGCTATTATAAACATTTTTCTACAGCTTTTTGTAGGTATTATTTTAATTTGGTTTGGTTTAACGATTGCAAGATTTATGTTTTGAATAAGAAAATTTTATAACTAAAATAGTCATGATTAATACAATATGACTATTTTAATTGTATCTTTATATAACTGAAAATTTCCAGGTTGTGTTTTGGGCAAAAGGTTTTTCAGGAGATATTATTACATTAGGAAAATTAGGGTGATGAACTGCATCAGGTGGTCCCTGGGTTTCTAGACAGAAACCATAATTTTTAGCATATTTTACACCAGACTTACCGGTTATTGAATTATCAAGACTATTACCTGTATAGCATACCACAACAGCTTGGTCTGTAATAACATCAAGTTTTATGCCTGTAGATTCACTTATTGCAGTCATAGTTTTTGATGTATTGTTCAGTAACCATGGATGATCATAGCCTCCGCAAAGAATTAATTGATCAAAATCATCATTTATTCTGTCACCAATTGCTGTTAGATTTAAAAAGTCCATTGGAGTATTTTTGACATTTATTATCTCTCCAGTAGGAATAGAGTTTTCTCCCAACGCTAAAAAATTATCAGCATTTATACGTAATTTATTGTTGAGGATATCACTGCCACTCTCTTCGCCGTTCAGGTTAAAGTACGTATGATTTGTTAAGACAAGAGGGGTCTTTTTATCTGTTTTTGCACTATAAATAATGCTTAATTCATTATTTATATTCAGCACATATTTTACTTCAATATTCAAATTACCCGGGTAACCTTCTTCCATATCTTTACTGAAATAGCTGAGTTTTATTCCGGCTGAATTTTCAGTTTCAAAGCTTTCAGATTCCCATAATACTTTATCAAGACCAAAGGCACCGCCGTGAATATGATCTACTCCGTTTGAGTTTTTAATCAGATGGTAAGTTTTGTTTTCAATACTGAATTCAGCATTTTTAATTCTTCCGGCATGACGGCCTGCTAAAGCACCGAAATATGGATGTTTTGTTAAGTATGCATCCAGATTATCAAATCCTAATACAATATCAGTTAACTCTGATTTTTTATTAGGTACTTTTAATGAGGTGATAATACCACCATAAGTAATAATATCAATACTTATGGTGTTGTCGTTAGAAAGAGTATATTTATATACTTCCCTGCCAGATGGAACACAGCCAAAAGTAGACTTAGTCACTTTCATGATAACGCCCTTGTCCTTATTTCAATTAGATTAATGAAAACCTTATTCAGCTTTCTTTTTTGACATACGTTTTCTTTCAAGTTCAGAAAGATAACGTTTTCTTAATCTAATTGATCTAGGCGTAACTTCAAGCAGCTCATCACTTGCAATGTACTCAAGTGCTTCTTCAAGACTTAATCTTTGACATGGTGCTACTTTCAATGCTTTATCACTCCCAGAGGCTCTCACATTTGTAAGCTGTTTTGTCTTCTGTAAGTTTACAACGAGATCTCCTGCCTTACAATGTTCTCCTAGTATCATTCCTTCATAAGTTGCAACATTAGGAGGTATGAAAAATATACCCCTCAGTTGAAGAGCATCAATAGCAAAAGCTGATGATTTGCCTTGTGACATGCTTACAATAACTCCGTTTGTTCTTTGAGGTATTACGCCTTTGAAAGGCGAATAATGAATAAATCTATGCGAAACGATTCCTTCACCCGCTGTAGCTGTCATTATTTTACTTCTAAGCCCGATAAGGCCTCTTGTTGGGATATGAAATTCCACAAGGCTTCGGTTGTCTCTAGGTTCCATATTTATCATTTCGCCTTTTCTGACTCCAGCAAGTTCAATTACTTTTCCTGCTGATTCAGAAGGTAGGTCCACACTTAAAATTTCAATAGGTTCATTTTTAACACCATCAATTATTTTAGTAATGACCTGTGGTTGCGAAACGCTCATTTCATAACCTTCACGCCTCATATTCTCTATTAAAATTGAAAGATGAAGAACTCCTCTTCCATGAATATTAAATGAATCACCATCCAGTTCTTCAACCTTTAACGCTGTATCTCTTTCAGATTCTTTGAACAGTCTTTCTCTCAAATGTCTGCTGCTGACAAACTTTCCCTCCTGCCCGAATAAAGGCGAATCATTAACTTTGAAAATCATTGATATAGTAGGCTGGTCTATTCTTATTTTAGGTAAGCCTTCAGGATGTTCAGTATCAGTTATTGTATCACTGATATCTATAGAGTTTATACCGACAACTGAGCATAAATCACCGCATTCAACCTTTGTAACTTCTTTTTTGGTTAGGCCGTCAAATATAAATAACTGTTTAATATGTGCCTGTTGTTTGGTTCCGTCTCTTTTAATGACTACTATCGGTTTGCTTATATCGAGAGTACCTCTATAAACTCTTCCAATGCCTATTCGACCGACAAATTCAGAATAGTCCAAAGTAGCAACCTGCATTTGTACAGGACCATCTATAACTTTTGGTTCAGGTATATGATCTACTATAGCATCCATTAAAGGTATAATAGATTTTTTTTCTTTCGGTTTTAATTCAGTTGCTGCCCAGCCATCTCTTCCACTTCCGTAAAGTACTGGAAAATCAAGCTGCTCATCTGAAGCATCAAGTTCAATGAAAAGTTCATATACTTTATCCAGTACTTCTTTGACACGAGAGTCAGGTTTATCAACTTTGTTTATTACAACTATAGGCTTTAAATTCAATGATAATGCTTTTTCTAAGACAAATCTTGTTTGAGGCATTGGCCCTTCAGCGGCATCGACTAAAAGAATTACTCCATCAGCCAAGTTTAAAACACGCTCAACCTGGCCTCCGAAATCACAGTGTCCTGGAGTATCTATAATATTGATTTTTGTGTCTCTGTAGTTAATACTTATGTTTTTGGATAAAATAGTAATTCCTCTTTCTCTTTCGAGATCATTACTGTCCAAAAAACATTCCTGCATCTGCTGGTTGTCTCTGAATAGTTTTGCCTGTTTCAGTATTTGATCGACCAAAGTAGTTTTACCATGGTCAACATGTGCTATTATAGCTATATTTCTTAAACCTGACATTTTCTAAGTTCCTTATATAAAATTATGTTTATTTATCTAAATATAATGGTGCAGTTTACTGCTTTATAAAATTATCTAATCTATTCTTCTACAATAAATTATAATATATAAAAATACTTTAATCTAAACCATTTGTATAAAATCTGAAAATAACTGTTACCTGAAGTAAAGTAATAATCCTATAAGATATAATACTTTAAGTGGCGGAGAGAATGGGATTCGAACCCATGGTAGAGTTACCCCTACACAGCATTTCCAATGCTGCGCCTTCGACCACTCGGCCATCTCTCCGTTTTAGAAAAGTAAGCATATACCTTAACAGGAAAACTTTAATTAGCAACTTGGTATTTAAATATATAAAAAAGATTATTTTTATGTAAGTAGTTTTGAGTGAACATATTTGTTCTATTGGTGAACATTAAAGTGTTATTTATTATTGTTTAATGCAAAAAAATAGTATTTTTTAAAAGAGATCATATATAGTAAAGTAGGTTTATTATTATCGTAAGTATTACTAACCATATTTTGAAGGTTAATATATCTTATGTTAATTAAATAATTAAATATTATAGATATTAGGGAGCTAGTTTAGTTAAACGACCAAACAACCAAAAAAGGAGCAGACAATGTACGAACTTAATAAATTTATGGCAGAACTTGAAAGAAAAAATCCAGCCCAACCTGAATTTATTCAAGCTGCAAAAGAAGTAGTTGAAACTGTTATAGATTTTGTTAACGAAAATCCACGTTACCTACAGGGTAAAATCCTTGAAAGAATCACAGAACCGGACAGAGTTTTCAGCTTTAAGGTTGAATGGGAAGATGATAATGGGAATATAGAGGTGAACAAGGGATACCGTGTTCAATTTAATAATGCAATAGGCCCATACAAAGGCGGATTAAGATTTCACCCAAGTGTAACTTTAGGCGGACTTAAATTTTTGGGTTTTGAACAGATGTTTAAAAACAGTTTGACAACTCTACCGATGGGCGGTGGTAAGGGCGGTTCTGATTTCAATCCTAAAGGAAAATCAGATGCTGAAATAATGAGATTCTGCAAATCATTTATGACAGAACTTCAGAAATTTATCGGCCCAAGTACAGATGTTCCTGCTGGAGATATCGGTGTTGGTGGTAGAGAAATTGGTTTTCTGTATGGACAGTACAAAAGATTAAGAAGTGAAAATACTGGTGTATTAACAGGAAAAGGTATGAACTGGGGCGGTTCACTTATCAGACCTGAAGCTACTGGTTTTGGTTCAGTATATTATGCAGATGAAATGCTAAAATTCCAGAATGACTCATTTGCTGGTAAAAGAATTTCAGTTTCAGGTTTCGGTAACGTATCCTGGGGTGTTTGTATGAAAGCTACAGAACTGGGAGCAAAAGTAGTTACTATTTCCGGTCCTGATGGATATATATTAGACGAAGAAGGCATAAATACTCCTGAAAAATGGGATTATTTGCTGGAACTCAGAGCTTCTAATAATGATGTAGTTGCTCCATATGCAGAAGAATTCGGAGCCAAATTTTTCCCTGGGAAAAAACCATGGGAAGTTAAAGTTGATATGGCTTTCCCAAGTGCTATACAGAATGAACTTAATGAAGAAGATGCTAAAACACTTATCGCTAATGGCTGTAAATATGTTGTAGAAACTTCAAACATGGGATGCACTGCTGATGCTGTAACTTTATTCCACAAGAATAAAATACTTTTTGCACCGGGTAAAGCTGCTAATGCTGGGGGTGTTGCAGTTTCAGGATTGGAAATGAGCCAGAACAGCATGAAACTTTTATGGCCTAAAGAAGAAGTTGATGAAAGATTGAAACATATCATGAGTTCTATCCATGAAGCTGGTTTGAAATATGGCCGTGAAGAAGATGGATACATTAACTATGTTAAAGGTTCAAATATTGCTGGTTTCAAAAAAGTTGCTGATGCAATGATTGATTTGGGCTATTAATTGATTGGTTTTATTCACTGATAAAATTAGTGAATAAAATTTATATTTAAAGAATATTTTATCGGGTATTCGGAAGTTCTTACTTCTGACTACCCGTTTTTTTATCCATAATCAAGTGATTTTAAAGAGTTTTACTGAATACTGTAACATAAGTCAAGAATATATTTATATCAGATAGATTTTAACAGCATTAATTTTGTATTGCTTCTCAGGAATTGCCCGGTTTAAATAAAACTCCTTTTTTCTTTCTACCGTCAATTTTAATAACTACGGGTTCCTTGAAATGAATATGCCTTACATATTTATCCTCAAAAACTTTTTCCTGAGCATTAAGGAATTCAACATCATAATAACCATCCTTATTAAATGGGTTGATAGTAAAATATCCAACACTGAAAGAAGTAAGATTTTGGAAAAAGTGAGTCCCTTGGCTTGGATCAATCTGAAAATCCTTAAGCCCTGATTCAATAATAAGGCGGGCAGCAGATATTTGAGACCATTTAACTGGAACACCCAGCCAAGGATCATTTGATCCCCATCGTCCTGGACCAACAAGAATATAGTTTCTTTTTTCTGCAGTAAAGGCTGAGTTAAGTTTATCAATAGTAGCTGCAATGAGTTCAGTGTCAGATGGATCAAAAACTTCAGGTTTAACATATATAATGTCGTTAATGTCATCAATTATTCCATTTCCCAAAGCCATGTCGCATGAAATTATAACATCTTTTTCGCTATACTGTTCCAGATCAATTTGAACTTTTTCCTCAGTTTCAACTATTGGCCTGATCTGTAAGAAATGAAATAATTTATGATTGCCGCGGGGAACGTCAAGCTTAACAGAAAATTCTATTTCAACCTGGTTGTTCATTTCCTGTTGGCCGATTTCTAATAATGTTTGAAGTATTTCTGCAAGTGGGAATGAGTTGTATTTCAGAATATTAGAAAAAGTAATAAGTTTTTTACCGCCTTCATGTATCCCGTCACGGATAATCTGATCCTGGTAATCGAATGTTGATGCTACAAATTTTAGAGCGTTATCTTTTTCTGCTTTTCTGACTTTCAGTTTAAGCAGATTAACTGTTTCGTCAAGTGATGAGTGAAATTTATCAGGATCAAGATCCAATGCGTAAAACTCTTTTTGTGTATCTTTAAGAGCAAATTCGGGAACGGAGAGTTGGAGCACTTTTTTGGGATATTTAGGACAGAATCTCATAGAAAGGCCGCCTTCAACAATAGTTTTCCCAAGTCCAAAAGCAATATTTGCAATACCGTCTTCACTTTTTTCCGGTTCTATAGGATAAAAATTAAGAGACCTGGCTACTCCTGAAACAGTTGGATAAAATCTGTTTTCATATTTGTTACCACTAATTTCCTGTATCACCACTCCCATTTTCTCTTCATCTATTACATTGGAGGTAGCAGTAATATATGCTTTGCTTTCTTTTAAAAATACAGAAGCATATACGCTTTTGATAGCCTGTTCCAGTTGTCTTTGCCTGACACCAATGTCCTGATGGTTATTAGGTATCATAAAAGTAGAGTATACTCCAGCAAAAGGCTGATAATGGCTGTCTTCAAGTAAGCTTGATGAACGAACAGCAATAGGAGTTTTTATAACATCACATATTTCTTTAACATATTCCAGAAGTTTAGGTGGTAATTCTGCATTGGTGAAAGATTCGATTATCTTTTCATCCTCCACATCTGACAATGCAAAATCATAGAGGTTGTTATGTCCCATAAAGCTGTCAAATTGGTCAGTTGTCAGAACTAATGTACGTGGAATGCTGACCATAACATCGTCCCATTTAAACATTAGTTTATGTTTTTGAATAAATGAGTCTATGAAAGCTAGTCCGCGTCCTTTTCCACCTAGTTGTCCATCGCCTAGCCTAGTAAAAATTGCGTATTCGTCAAGATGGCTTGCAATAATTCCTCTTCCTTTTGATCTTCTGTAATTTCTTATAGTGTCAACAAGGTAACTTCTTACTTCATCAGTGTTATTAAAATCATTAATACTTTTATTTGCAAACAATGTGGATAGAGAGAACAAAGTCCTAGCTTTAAGCCAGCGTGAAAAATGGTTGTTGGTTACATGCCAGGAAAGTGATTTTGAATCAACCTCGGCTATTCTGTGTTGGAGTGAATGCAGATTGGTAGCTCTGGCTATTTCCTGACCAGTATCAGGATCTTTAAATACAAAATCTCCAAATCCATAATTAATTTTGATATAGCTTTTCAATTCAATCAGCAGTGTTTTTGAATATTTATTAATGAAACTTATTCCCATTGCACTAAAAACATCATACCCCCATTTATCAGATGACTGTAAAAGGATAGGCATTTGATTGCGGGTTTTTCTTATTAAACATGCAAGTTGAATTCCGGCTTTCTTATCTTTTTTGCCTTGTCTGTCATAGGCAATATCAGAAATAACTCCTAAAAGGTTTTCTCTGTATTTTCTGTAAAGTTTAATTGCATCTTCAAAATTTTTTGCAAGTAGAATCTTGGGCCGGGCTCTCATCCTAAGTGTTTTCTGGTGTTCGTTTAGCCCTTCAGACATAAGTTCAAGACTCTGTTCAAATATAGCCTGATAGATTATCGGAAGATAGGAAGAATAATATCTTATGGAATCTTCAATAAGTAAAATAGCCTGGACACCTTTTTCATCAACATCAATTTCAGCATTCATCTCATCTTCTAAAAGTTTAATTATAGCTAGAAGTAGACCTGTGTTGCCAAGCCAGCAGAATACGTGGTCAATTGAACTAAGATCTTCATTGGCAATTCGCATTGATACTTCCCGTGAAAAATGTGCCAGAAGAACTATTGGAATATCCGAGTATTTTTTTTTCACTTTAGCAGCCATTTCGAAAGCATCTGTTTCACCTACATTTAACATGGAAATGACTAAATCAAAAGAAGTTACTTCGAGGAGTTTGAATGCTTCTTCAGATGAACTTGCGTGAGTGAATCTTGGAGGGTAGCGTAAATTATATGATGTGTATTCAAAGAAAATCTTTTCATTAATCCGGCCATCTTCCTCAAGTAAAAATGCATCATAATTTGAACATATGAGTAGTACATTGATTATTCTTTTCTGCATTATCTCCTGATAGGAAATATCGCAGAACTCATATTTGTCAGTGGAATATAAATCATTATAATTGTGCTCGATATAAGTATTTTTATTTTCTGCTGACATAATCAATTCTCCGGTTAAAAAACTTGTTATGAAAATACACTTATCAACTTCTATTATAACAGGAAGAAAATAAGTTTAATTTTAAATAAAATTCTGTATTTATTCTTAATTATACTGACTTCCGCAAGAGACTGTAAATATATTCAAAAATAGCTTAATATTCTGTTTAATTCAAATGAGTTGAAACGAAGTTGTATATTTATAATTTTTTTTAGCAGAAGAAGCGAAGCTTAGCCTTAACAGAAATTTATGTTACGATGATATAATAAGTTAACTTTCCTAATTTAATATTGATTAAATTGTATTTTGCAACTTTTTGATAACTATTTTTCATTATGCCGTATATTATTGAAATAAATATGCAGATTGATTCTCAAATAATTCTGATTTTTGATTACTGATAATATATATAAAATATATGAATACAAAATTGTTTATGCCGAGAACAAATTTGTGTTATTTTTTTAAATAAAAGAAAAATAGTTTGGAAAATTATTCATTAAATTTATGTTTGAAATTACTTAGTTAATTTGTTATTGGGCTTATTAGCTTCATGTTAGATTTATTAGTAATTTTATTGTGAAATTTTATATATTATTTTGGAATTTATTAAAATTAAAACAAGGAAGAAAAAAGATGAATATCAAAGAAGGAATGGCAAGTGATTACGTTTGTGAGCCTTTTGATTACTCAGTGGGTACATCTATTATCAACCGGGCAAAATATGTACACCTGGATCCTGGTATCCTTTATGAAGCAGTTATTGATTTATCTGCAGAAGGATTATTTACAGCAACATGTATTAATATGGCAGCTGGAGTATTATTAGAAGATTTGGGGCTTCCTAATTATTTCTTCGAAAATATCACTAAAAAATCTTTGATAACAATTCTTGCTTCAATTGCTAATAGTATTAAAATTCAGGATGGTGAAGCAATTCTTTTCGGACATATCGGGGAAGTAAATTTTGATTCAGATGTAGAGCAAAATGAGGATGTGTATCATATTAGAATAGCTACCGAAGATACACGTGACAGTATGGAAAAAATCATTGGTCCTTTGATTACAGGTCACAGGCGTGAATATTACTATTGTCCTGAAAGCAAAAACTATACTTATATAATCAGACCCGAAACTGTTAAAGATCACTCTGAAGAAGATTTTGAAAATTCAAAATTCCTATTTCACCTTTCAGGAAACTTTAGAGCAACTCCTAAACCTACACGCAGACGTTATTTTAAATTTCTTGAAGAGGCTGAAAAATCAGCAAGTCCATTGGTGAAAGTTTATAATTTGGCTGAAACAGGCGAAACTCGTTTTATGTTCAACAGTGACTTTGCTCTTCCTCAGCTTCCTGTTTTAAGAAAAATATTTGAAGACCACGGTCTGGTATTAAGACGTGCTTACTTGGAACCTTATTGCGGTAAGGCTATTGCTCCTTCATCAATTTGTTCTCTGTATTCGTTAGGTGAATTGAGCAGAAAAGAAGAAGACAGCATAGTTGCTTCTCTCAGTGCGTTTCTTGCTTTTAACATAACTGATATAACTGATTTTTATTCTGACGGCATTTTAACTTTTAACGAAATGCTTTTTGCAGGAAATGCAATAGACTTCACTCATTATTTTATCTATAAAGAAAGCGTTAATCAGGTAGATAAAGAAATTATGGCAAGCCTAGAAAATGCAGATCAGCGTGATGCATTTGCCTCTAGAATTCAGGATTCAAATAAAGGAACATATAGCTCAAGCTTGATAATGAACCTTGCGCAAAATAATCCTGATTTATTGAAATATTTATATGAAATTTTTGCTCAGAGATTTGATCCTTCAGTAGGAAGCACACTTTCTGATGAAGACCTTGAACATAAATATACAGAGTATGATAAAATCATTAGTGCCAGATTTATGGACATGGTTGAAGGTTATGATGTTTTCAGATTCATGTTTAAATTTGTTTCATGTACTTTGAAAACAAACTTCTATAAGCAGGAAAAAAGATCATATGCTTTTAGATTTGATAACAGAATTCTTGATCCGTTGGTATTTGATCAATTTGTATTCGGTATATTTTATGTAAACGGACATTATGCCTGCGGAACACATATGAGAGCTGCTGATATTGCACGTGGCGGTTTAAGAATGATAAGAGTTACTCCTGAAAATTATCATTCAGAATTAGATAAAGCAGTTTTATTAAACTATGCACTTGGGCCAAAAGCTCAGAGATTGAAACACAAGGATATCTGTGAGAGTGGATCTAAAGGAGTATTTGTTCCCCGTCCAAGTTATGCATATAACAGCATGGACTGTCTATTTGACTATACAGAAGGTATCATGGATTTAGTCCTCGGAGATCCTTCTATTATTGACCATTTTGGAAAACATGAAATGATCTTCTTTGGTCCCGATGAAGGTACAGCGCCATTAATGGACTATGCCTCTTATCAGACAAAAGCACGTGGATACAAATACTGGAGAACAATTACAACAGGCAAGAGCTTCGGTATTCCTCATGATACTTATGGATTACTTGATAATGGTGATGTTTTCGGTCTTCTTGAAAAAGGAGATGAAGGCACAGAACTTGAAATTAACGGAAAATCTGTAGTTCTTACTAAAGATATGCAGAAAATTTATGATGTCATCGGCGGAAAAATTGAATACAGTGGTATGACAACAACATGTGTCATGGGTGCTTTTAGGTCGTTGATTTCATATTATGGTTCTGAAGAAACAGATCTGAATTTGATGATGACTGGTGGTCCTGATGGCGACTTAGGTTCAAATGAAATTCAATGCTACAAGGGAAAAATCTGTTTGATAATTGATGGTGGTTCAATTTTATTTGATCCTAACGGCCTTAACAAAGAAGAGTTGATGAAGATTGCTTTTATGCGTCATACATCTCCTCGTGCTGATTCACTGGCATTTCCTGTTGAAAAACTCAGTTCTGAAGGTTTCATGGTACCTAGGTTAAGTAAAAATGTTAAACTGCCCGACGGAACTCTTATTGAAGACGGTTCAATTTTTCATAGAACATTCCTTACAGACCTTAATAATCGTAAATATATTGAACAGGCAAATATTCAGGCTTTCATTCCATGTGGTGGCTTTAAAGATACAATTAACCACAAAAATGTTAAAGGCTTCCTAAAGCTCTTCAGTGAATTAAAATTTATTGTTGAAGGCGCTAATGTATTCTTCAATGATGCAGCAAGAAGATATATTGCATTCAATACGGATATCAAAGAAATTAAAGATTCAACAGCTAATAAAGGTGGTGTATTCAGTAGTTCTGTAGCAGAAGTACTTACTGCTTTCTTATTTGGTAATGACTATGATTCTAAACTTCTTAATGCTCCGGAAACAAGATTGGCTTTAATTAGAGAAATAATGGAACTTATTGACAAATATGTTCGTCTTGAAACTGATATACTTATTAAGCTTCATGAAGAAGATAAATCAAAGGCATTGTTTGATCTGTCTGTTATAACAAGTGAAGAAATACTTACACTGCAGGCTGATTTAGATTCTAAAATTGATGAAATATTGGAAAATGAAGAACTTGTATGGAAGGTAATGGAACATTACATACCTGCTATTTTAATTAAAACTCTTGGAAAAGACAGAATCATGCATATTCTGGATTCTCATGAAATTCAGGCATATCGTAATGCAATCATTACAAAGAAACTTGCATCTATGGCTTTCTATCTTAATGGTATGAGCTGGAATGCATTTTTGAAAGATTTGGATAAAGATTTTAAAGCTACAATAAATAATATTTTGGCATAAATTTATATCTGAAACTTAAACAGTCTAGTTATGATAAAGCCTCCTTTTTTTTATAAAACAGGAGGCTTTTTTAATAAACTTTTAATAGTGTCTCATTGAGAATTATTATCTTATTTATCTATTTCTTTGAAGAGTCCGAACCTTATTGAATTATCTGCCACATTTGTTGGTTCGTACTTAATTTCTTCAATCAGTTTAACAGTACCGTTTTTATGAAGAACATTATATTTCATTGAAGGCATATTTTCGTATATTTGAGTGTGAACCTGTTCTATTTTAGGAAGATCATCAGGGTGTATAATTTTTTTCCTCCAGAATTTAGCATTAATTTCTGATGCTTTGTAGCCCAGCATATTTTCAATTGAATCGCTGATAAATATAAATCTTTCAATAGGTCTGAATTTTTTTATCCAGAATATAGATTGCTGGCTATTGATATAATCTTTAAAATACTGAATGATTTCAATATTTTTTTCATTTCTGGTAATATCCTGAATAAAACCGTAGAACAGATTATGTTCACCTGAAAAACCTCTTGAGTTAACTGTAGCTATTTTGCCGTCTTTGCGCTTAATTTTATATTTCAGAGTATATGGATAGTTTTTAATATTCGAACCTATTGAAAGAACTCTTTCCCTGTCTTCCGGGACAATATTGCCGAACCATTTGTCGCTATCATTGATCAGTTCTACATCTGTATAACCTGATATTTTCTTGCACGCATATTTGTTAACATATTGAGCATTGAAGTTTTTCTCATCATCATAGTTTCCTATCCATACAATTTCAGAAAATTTATCAATAACATTGAACAGTAAATTTTGTTTGGTTTCATAATTCTTCTCTTCAGTTATATCTCTTATTATTCCAAAGATTATATCATTTTCTTTATCACCGTAATTTTTAAATGATTTTGATTCTATCCATCTAATGGAACCATCTTTATGTATTATTCTATATGTTGTTTCCCTTGGGAAATCTTTGTCCGTATTGCTGCTTATTCTATCTAATACCAGTTGCTTGTCTTCAGGATGTATAATTTCCTGCCAGAGTTTATGATTTTTATAAAATTCATCAGGAGTTCTGCCAAAGATATTAACTATAGATTTACTGATGAATAAAAAATGGTTGACAGGTTTAAGAGAAGTTATCCAGACAGACTCAGTAAGTCGGTTAATTACATCTTCCATCATTGCCATACGCTTATCTGCAGTTACAAATGGTGAAATATCTTTTAAACTGCATACTAAACCTGTAACTTTGTCATTTTCACCATGGATAGGAGAAACAGAGAAAATACCACGTTTTTTACCGTTGCTGCCTGGTATTGTGATTTCTTTGTTCATCATTCTCATTCCTGTGTTCAAGGCATGTTTTTCAATGAGAGTTAAATTCTCAATTTCTTTTGAATGGAATAAATCATGATTATTTTTACCTATAATTTCGTGAAGTGAAATTTCCAGATAAGCTAAGAGGGCAGGGTTGGCATCAGTAAATTTTAATTTGCTGTCTTTAGTATAGATAAATTCATGAAGCGAATCTATTATATTCTTTTGCTTTGCATTAGTGCGTTTAAGCATTTTTATTTCAGAAGATAAATGTTCAAGTTCACTTCTCAGTTTTAAGATATAAGTTTTTTGTTCAATAGAGAGATCGCCTGAAAATTCTCTACTGACAACGTCCAGTTCATTTAATGAATTATAATAATAAGGTTTTTTGGTTTGGTCAAAATCTTCAAGGTTAGATATTTCATTGATATTTACACTTAGTATTTGTGCAAGAATTCTTATATCTGATTCTCCAGGTGTTAGTTCTCCTTTTTCCCAAGCTAAAAGAGTTCTGTATGATTTACCAATCTGATTTGTTACATATTTTAAGGAGATTTTTTTCTTTTTTCTGATATTTCTAAACTGTTCTCTATAAAATTTCATAAGATGTGCACAAATGATAATTAGTTATTTTGTATTCATATATGTACATTGTACACGTTTTTTTGCTTATTACCAACACCTTGTAAGATTGAGAGAGAATTTTCTGGTATACATAGACAAGGTATTATTTATTGTTTGAATATCATTTTAAGTAAAAAATTTTCAAAGCAGATTTTTATTCACAGTATTTGTCCTGATTGTATGCATATTTTTATTTGTTTTTCTTAGGAATGTTACTGTTATATTCAGCATATAATTATTAACTCTATGGTGAACAAAATATGTTTCCCCACCCCATGAACTGGGAGGAGCACCATATCCTCTGTAATATTGATCCCAAACTGCAGGGTTATACCAGGCAGCAGGCATTGAATGCCAGTTGATAGCAATTGCATTGGCTCCTACATTTTTTGCTTTCTGTATTATTTTATTTAATACTTCCTGGGATAATACATTTTCAGTATCATTGACCATTGCTATGCCGATTATTTGGTAATTCTCTTTTAAATTTGGAGTCGTAAAGTAAACCTGTACATATTCGGTCGGTTTTTCAAATTTACCGAAATATCTGATAGTGATTGGCTGACATGAGTTTATACTGAATATTAATAGTATAAGTGGAATAAGTTTAAAAAATGGAACAATAATTTTAATAATCAGCATTTTGTTGTCTTCCGCTTAATAAACTATTACAAATATTAACAAATTCAAAATTTATTTATCAATGTATCTTATAAACAGTACTTTTACTTCAGCTTCCTCATAATATTCGTCTCGCAGGCCTGGGCCTCCCAATGAATTATTCAGACCTGTACCACCACCCATTGGACCGCTGTTCCAATAATTATTTCCCTGGGCTTCATCAGGATAACCTGGAGAAAAAGTATCATAACCTCCAGGGTTTCCGTCCAAAGTGGCCTGTTGTGGGATTATATTATAGCTTTGAATTATGACAGCGTTGGCACCGACTCTTTCTGCTTTTGCTTTAATGGCATTTTCTATTTCACTTGAAACAGTTTCATCTTCTGAGCTGACATATGCTTCACCCATTACTTCATAATTCTTTGGTATATTTTTCTTAGAAAAAAACAGGTCTACATGTTTCGTTGGTTTGAATTGCTCTCCGGAATATTTAATATTAACTATCTCACAGGAAGTAAGAATT